>CAKUUM010000003.1 GCA_934692905.1 uncultured Bacteroidales bacterium | reverse complement strand
GTGGAGCATATCGGACTCGAACCGACCACCTCAACATTGCGAACGTTGCGCTCTACCAGATGAGCTAATGCCCCGATTGTTTATTTTAGTCTGCAAAGATACAAAAAAGGGTTGAGATGAACAAAAAGGAATATAAAAGCCCCTCCCCTGCCCCTCCAGGGAGGGGAATAAGAATGTGAGTTACCAATTAATAGGAGGGAGGTTGTGGGCGGTGAGGTAGCGGTTGGCGGCGGAGAAATGTCCGCAGCCGATAAAGCCGCGGTAGGCACTGAGGGGACTGGGGTGCGGGGCGGTGAGGACGAGGTGACGCTTGCGGTCGATATACTGCCCCTTGCGCTGGGCATAACTGCCCCAGAGCATGAAGACCAGATTATCACGCTTTTCGTTGAGAGCAGCGATGGCGGCATCGGTGAGTTCCTCCCAGCCTTTGTTCTGATGACTGCCGGCGCGATGCGCCTCTACGGTAAGGGTGGCGTTGAGCAGCAAGACTCCCTGTTCCGCCCAACGGGTGAGGTCGCCCGATGCGGGTATAGGCTTGCCGAGGTCGCGATTGAGTTCCTTGTAGATATTATCCAGCGAAGGCGGTATCGGAACCCCCTCGCCGACGGAGAAGCAGAGCCCCTGCGCCTGTCCGAATTCGTGGTACGGGTCCTGCCCGATGATAACCACGCGAACCTTGTCGAAAGGGCAGATGTCGAAGGCACGGAATATTTGTGCGGCAGGGGGGAAACACTGCCGCGTGCGGTATGCCTGACGCACAAACTGCGTGAGCAACCCGAAGTACGGTTTGTCGAACTCGGGTTGCAAGACCTGCCGCCAACTTTCTTCTATGCGTACATTCATAATTAGTCCACGATGAGCATAGCGTCGCCGTAGTCGCCAAAACGGTAGCCCTCCTCAACAGCCACCTCGTAGGCGTGCATCACATTGTCGTAGCCGCCAAAGGTAGCCACCATAATGAGTTGCGAGGAGACGGGCATATAGAAGTTGACAAAGAAAGCGTTTGCCACGGAGAATTCGTAGGGCGGGAAGATGAAACGGTTGGTCCAGCCGCTATAGGGCTTGATTTGTCCGCTGGCACCCACCACATGTTCGAGGGCACGCATGACCTCGGTGCCGACAGCACATATCTGCTTTGCCCCGCGGTGGGCACGGTCCACGGCGTCCACTACGGGTTGGGTGATGAAGATTTGCTCGCTGTCCACCTTGTGCTTGCTGAGGTCCTCGACATCAATGGACTTGAAGTTGCCGAGACTCATGTGCGAGGTGATGGTCTGCGTCTCCACACCGCGTATCTCCATACGCTTGAGGAGGTTCTTGGAGAAGTGCAGACCTGCCGCGGGGGCAGCCACTGCACCTACGTTCCTGGCGAAGATGGTCTGGTAGCGTTCCTCGTCCATCTCGGTGACGGGCAGGTCGAGGAAGACGCGCTCATACGCCTCCTGCGTGGCTTCGTCCATAGGGCGGCGGATATACTTGGGCAGCGGGGTGGTGCCCATGGCGTAGAGGTGCGTGATGAAGTCCTCGTCGTCGTAGTCGGTGAGGAAACGCACAGTCCGTCCACGTGAGGTGGTGTTGTCGATAACCTCGGCGATAATAGTGGCGTCCTCGTCGAAGAAAAGTTTGTTGCCGATACGTATCTTGCGGGCAGGGTCCACAAGGACGTCCCAGTAGCGGTTCTCGTGCTGCAGTTCGCGGAGGAGGAAGACCTCGATATTGGCAAGGGTCTTCTCTTTTTTGGCATAGAGCCGTGCGGGGAAGACCTTGGTATCGTTGGCGATAAGGAGGTCGCCATCGTCGAAATAGGACGCTACATCGCTGACTGTCTTGTGCTCGATGTCGCCTGTGGAGCGGTGGAGCACCAAGAGTCGCGCCTCGTCACGGAAACGGCTGGGGTATTGGGCAATCAGTTCTTCGGGGAGTTGGAAGCGGAAGTTACTCAGCCTCATTGAGGTATCTAATTTCATTGTCTGCTTTGCTTATACAGTTATTAATCAGTTCGTTGAATTGGTTGAAAGTCATGCAGTCCTCCACACGTATGTCTCCTACCCGTGTGCGCCGCAGGGCAATAAGGTGGGCACCGCTGCCCAAACGCTGCCCGATGTCGCGGGCAAGGGCGCGTATGTAGGTGCCTTTGCTGCAGACGATACGGAGTTCGAGTTGCATAGTGGTCTCGTCAAAACGCAGGACTTCTATCTCGTCGATGACGAGGAGTTTGGGTTTGAGTTCCGCCACCTCGCCCTGTCGTGCCAGTTTGTATGCCCGTTTGCCGTCCACCTTGACAGCAGAGAACATAGGCGGCACCTGCCATTGTTCGCCTTGGAACTCGGGTATGACCTCGTCAATGAGCGTACGCGTGATGTGCGCGGTGGGATAGGTGCAGTCGACGGGTTTCTCAAGGTCGTAACTGGGGGTGGTGGCTCCGAGTTGCAGGGTCGCCACATACTCCTTCCGGTGCGCCTGCAGTTGGTCGATGAGTTTGGTCTTGCGTCCCGTGCAGACGACGACCACGCCTGTTGCCAAGGGGTCGAGGGTGCCCGTATGCCCGACTTTGAGTTTCTTCAGCCCCAGCCGATGGCAGAGGAGCCATCGGGTCTTGCCCACGACATCGAAACTTGTCCAACGGTAGGGCTTGTCAAATGCCAATATCTCGCCCTCAACAAAGTCCATAGATAATGACGAATACGCCTACACAAAGGCAGTATATGGCGAAGTATATGAGTTTCTGACGGCGTACGATATCAATCATAAAGCGGCAGGCAAAACAGCCCGTAAGGAATGCCGCGAGGAAGCCTACGAGCATGGGGACGATGCCCAAGGTGCTTGTGACCTCACCGCTGAGGATGTCGAGCAGTTCGAGGAAGGCTTCGCCGAGAATGGGGATAAGCACCATGAGGAAAGAGAACTTGGTGACGCTCTCCTTCTTGACTCCGCAGAGCAGTCCGGTGGCGATTGTAGTACCACTGCGGCTAAGTCCAGGGAGGACCGCTACGGCTTGTGCACAGCCAATGATAATGGCATCCTTGTATCCCACTTCGTGTCCGCCATCGGTGCGGCGTTTGCTGAGCCACTCGCTGAGATAAAGCAGTACAGCGGTGATACACAGGCAGATACCGACGAGGAGCAGTCCGTGTCCGAAGAGGGCTTCGACCTTGTCTTTGAAGAACATACCCACGATAAAGACAGGTATCATGGATACCAAAATCATGGCGACGTAGTTCTTCTCGTCGTTCCATTTGGCGGTGGTGAAGGTGCCGCGGAAGAGTTGTGCAACCTCCTTCCACAGGATAACCAGCGTGGAGAGGACGGTAGCGGCATGTACCACTATGGCGAAGGTGAGGTTCTCCTCTCCTGCCGTACCGAGCAGGGCTTGCCCTATCTCAAGGTGCCCCGACGAGGAGACAGGCAGGAACTCCGTGAGTCCCTGAATGATACCCAGAATAAGCGCTTCCCACCAACTCATTTCTTCTTGGGCTTAAAGAGGATAGCAACAATCATAACGACAAACCCAAACAGGGATATCATCGGTCCGACGGTGATACGGCGGACCGAGAAGATGTCGGGGTTGTATTCGGTGGCACCACTGGGTACTCCCACCATCAGCGCAAAACCGAACACGATAATGACAAAACTGACAGCGATAAGGATGACGTTCAGTTTAGGGAGATTATATTTCATACATCTTATTGATTTTCATACGTATATACCTATTCGTAGCCGCCCACGAGGCAAAGAACGTGATGGCTACGCCACTGAACAGGACGACCGCCACGACAAAGGTGATATTCTGCCACGTGAGAGGGAAGAGAAGTACGCCCAAGCGGGCTTTGCAGTAGTAGAAAGCGCCCGCCAAGACGAGCAAGGCAAGGGCACTCGCCTCGACACCCATACGCATATTGCGGCGTATGAATGGCCACTTGATGACCCACGGGGTGGCACCGACAAGGCGCATGGTGTTGATGAGGAAGCGTTTGGAATAGACCTGCAGTTGGATGGTGTTGCTGATAAGCACCAGCGCGATGACGAGCAGGGCGGCGGCAATGGCAAGCAGGACCAGCGATGCCTCGCCGATATTGCTGTCAAGCATACGGACGACATCCTCCTGATAAACGATTTTGTCCACATAAGGGAGGGCGGTGAGGCGCGCTTCGATGGCGGCTATGCTGTCCGACTGGGCGTAGTCGGCACAGAGATGCACCTCGTAGGCGTTGGGCAGGGGGTTGTAGCCGAGGAACTTCTGCGGGTCCTCGCCGAGGTTGGCAATATGCTCCTGAAGGGCTTCCTCACGGGAGATATAGCGGCTGTCATGGCAGTAGGGAGAGGCATTGAGCAGGCGTCCCATGCGGGCGGTCTCGTCGTCGGTAGCGGCATCGGACAGGACAATAGTGAGTGCGACATTCTCACGGACGTGACGCATCAACTCGTGTGCGGAGAGGAGCACAATACACTCCAACCCTATCAAACAAAGCACCAACGCGATGGAAATCGTGGTGGTGAAATACATGTTGAAAAAACGATGATGCTGCTTCATTGGCTTGTGTTTGAATTGGTCGGGTGAAAACTATCCTATCGACCCGCAACAGACTCGCGATATACTCACGAGACGGCACGAAGATATTATAGTGAATAGAGGCTGCCAAATGTATAATATCATCAGGCAGCCTCTGTATCAAGGTCGGATTAGTACTCCCAGAGGTCTTGCTCGGTATTGAGAAGTTCAGCCTCAATACGCTTCTGCTCCTTGTTGATTTCCTCGTACGTCTTGGCGTAGTCGGGAATCATACGGTCGTAGAGGTTGCTCTCGCCGACGAGGTAACTGGTATAGAGTTTCTTGGCAAAGAACTCGTCGTAGGTGACACGCTTGGTCTCGTTCTGACGGGGCATGATATACTGCTTGGTCATATAGGGGCGGAAAGCATCGAACGGTACCCAAAAGAGGATTTGCCCATAGAGAGCCTCCATGACAGGCATATCATCGTAGTACGTAGCGTTGTCCGCATTCATAGGCGCGATAGCCATAATCTTGGTGTACAAGCGCGAGTAGTGGCGGTCGAAGAAGACCACTTCCTGAATCATGTACTTGAGTTGGTTGCGTACAAACCCTTTGTAGGAATAATTGTTGAAACGCATATCGCCTGCCACAGAGTCGTAGTTGAGCAACATATACTCGGACGTGGCGATATCCCCGTCGCCTAACTCACCGTTACGGTCGGTATTAAGCACGGTAGGAATCATCTCACGCGCCATAGGCGGATTGTTGAAATAAGGCTTGATGTCCCCTGCATCTGAAGATTTTTCGTACACAGGCATACCATCCTGGATAGCCCCCAACATCACCTTGAAGAGCGAACTATACTTTGGGTCTTCGGGGTTGACGGGCGTGTAGAGTTGGTAGTTCTGCTTGAAACGCATATCGATGATGCGATATACGACACGTGCCCACACCACATCGTCGGAGCGGTGGAAAATAGATACCAACGTGTCTGCAGATTGGGACAACTCCTGCGTTTCGATACGCAACATACCCATATCATCAAAGAACGAGTTGATTTGATGTTGCGCCCGGGCTACCGTAAAGCCCAGAAGCGCGAATGCGATAATACAAAATTTCTTCATATTGATATATTAATTTAGTTCGATGGGGAGACCACGTAACTGAATCTCCTTTCCATCAGGACCTTTAGCCTTTATATACTGTAGGTTGACCATATTGCCCTGCTTGAGTTTTTTGATAGCAGCAAGAGCCTTCTGGTCGAACTTATCCCCTTTGACCGAGATAGAAGCACCTGTAGGCAATTTGACCTGGAAGCCCGTAATCTCGAACTTAGCCTGTACCAGACCGTCGGCACCATAAGATGCGATGATGCGGTTGGCGGGGTTAATCATCTGAGCACGAGGTATCTTGGTCTCCTCGGTAGGTACGCCATTGATTTCAAAATAAGCATCCGGACGCGGCAGGTTCTTGACACGATAGACGTGCGAGCCCATGAGCGCAGCCTTGCCATTGAAATCAGCATAGACCTCGATAGTCATCTTGTCGGGTGCGCTTGCCCCCGGCTTGATAATCCATTGGCCATTTTTCTGGGTGATGGTGGCTCCATTGCACTGCACCTTCAACTTGCTGCTGCTGACACCCGGTACAGAGATAGAGAACGGGTTGTCATAGCCGCGATACATGATATTAAGGTCCGTATTGGAGATAGTGGCACTGGGCTCACCCACCGTATATTCACGCTCGAAAGGCAGGTACTGCATGACACCCTGTTGGTTCATATAGCCAATCTTGCCGACAATCTTCTGCGTACCGACATTGTTGGCAACAATCTCGTAGATACCATTGCTGCCTATCTGCTGACCATTGACGTGGTACTCAGGCGTCTGCGTTGAGTCAATAGCCGCCAAAATGATTTGTGCGGTGTACTTGTTGCCCTTGATGACATAGTCAGAAGCCGGGATGACATAGGCGTTGAACTTGTTCACACGCAAGTCACCTGCGTCTGTGGCGTCCAAGAGGTAGCGGATAGTCTTGCCCTCGCAGTTGCGGACATCGTTCTGCAACTTGGTGAGCACGGTGATGGAAGCGCACATAGGCATCTCGTGGAAAATGGCGTTCTCCCAAGTAACGACTTCGCCCTCAGCGTTGGTACCGTCATCCACAGAGAAAGTGGCCTCCAACTCTGTGTCCAAAGTCTCAGAGTCACCCGTGATATCCTCCAAGAAATCACGATAAGCAATGATTTCCTCCTTCAATACAGCAGCATGACCATCGTTGATGGCGTAACGCTGCGGGATATTGGTATCGTCCTTCTTGCCTATCTCGCGCACAGATGCATTCGCCTTGGCTTTGCTGCCGTCTGCCATCTGCACCATTTCGTCCTTGAAGTTCTGTACGTATGCATAGAACTCATCGGATTTCTCTTTCACCAACATAGCCTTGTCGTACCACTCCTGCGTCTTCTCAGGGTTTTTCTCCAAAGCCGCACGGAACTGCGCATACGTACTCTCGTTGCTGCCGACCGTGGTTTCGATGGTAGAATGCAGACTATCGTCCACCTGCGTATAGCCATTCAAGATGGCAGCGCTGACGTTCAGTGCCAACATGGCTGTCAGCACCAAATACATCATACCAATCATCTTTTGTCTCGGGGTTTCCGGACAGTTTTTTGCTCCACCCATAATTAATCGTTAATAATTAATAGTTAATACGGGTGATTTATGCCAAAGCATTGAGCATATTGCCATATACCTTATTAAGGTCTGCCACCTGGCTTGCCAACTTCTTGGCCCCAGCCTCGTAAGCCTCATGGCTCTTGAGCGCCTCCGTGGCAGCATCACTCATCTTCTTGACGTTAGCGGTGAGGGTCTCTATTTGAGTATTTGTAGCAGCGACTTTCTCAGTTTGAGCCTTGTAAGCATCCACTTGTGCCTGGATGGTCTTGAGTTGCAACTCGTAAACAGCATTGAGGCTGGAGAGTTGTCCTGCAATAGCATTGACGTTTGTCTCGTACGCCTTGGTGCCCGTAGCCACCTTCTGCATATCCGCAGCCACTTGCGTATAGGCAGCATCCAGCGCCTCACTCTTCTCGCTGATGGTCTTGCCTGCTACAACGAACTGCTCAGCAGCCTCACCCGCAGCATCCAATTTCTCGCCCAACTTGTTGGTAGAAGCAGCCACTTTGCCGAGTTCGCTGAGTTGAACAGCGGTCTTTGCCAAATTGCCGATGCCATCACGAAGGGCATCCATATCTTTCTCGCTCAAAGCAGGCACGTTGGCACCTTTTGCGCCACCCTGTGCACCACCTTGCATATTGGGAGTCTCACCCCCTGCAACACCTGCACCCAGCAATGTAGGGTGAGGACGCGACTGCATCTCCTTCAGGAGTTCAGGTTCCGTACCGTACTCCAAGAGTTGCGGAAACACGTTACCCCAGTGGAATTCAGGATGCGGATCCTCCAAGCAACCTATCAAGAACAGGAAAGCCTCGGTAATCATACCCGCCATAAGGACAGGACCGGCTCCAGGGAAGTGCATGATTTTGAACAAGGCACCGATAATAACGACAGATGCACCAATTGAGTAAACGCAATTGACCACCTTTTTACCTTTGTAAGACCCATACGCGTGCATGAACTTAGCCCATGCACCTTGTTTTGGTTTTGCAGCACCTTGCTCTGCGATAACTTCTTTTTCCATTTGTCAAAAAGTTAGTTAATTAAGTTTGTTTATGTTTTTATGGTATTATTTAGTCTCCGATATAAGAACGAACACAACGGAATCCGATATACGAGCGGCTCTCATACTGATACTCGTAAGTACGGACGCCACACTGCAGGTAGTAACTGATATCCTTCCAACTGCCGCCCTTGACAACCTTGCGTTTCAAGATTTCAGGGTCATCTTTGCGAGCCACATACGGGAAATCGGGGTTTATGTCGTGTACGCTCACGTTGGATGCGCTGGAGTAGGACGAAGATGTCCATTCCGCCACATTGCCCGCCATATCGTACAGGCCAAAGTCGTTGGGACGGAACTGCGCCACAGCCATCGTCATAGAACCGGTGTCGTTGTGATACGAACCTCGATACGGCTTGAAGTTAGCCAAGAAACAGCCGGTAGCATCGCGGGCATACTTGTCGCCCCACGGATACATAGCCATCTTGCGTCCGCCACGCGCCGCATACTCCCACTCAGCCTCTGTAGGCAGGCGGTAAGCATTGGCTTGAATACCTCCTTGCGACTCCAACAGGTGGGAACGCCAATAGCAGAACGCATGCGCCTGCTGCCACGTAACACCCACTACAGGATATTCGGCATATCCGGGCTTGTTGAAATAACTATGCAGCATAGGGTCGTTGTACGAGAACTGGAAATCGCGCACCCAAACCAACGTATCGGGGTACACATTAATAATACCGTTCGTCAAAATGTCCTTAGGTTCGCGCAGAGGACGCTCAATCGTCTTGGAGAATATCTCTCCATTCTCCACCCAGAACGTATCCACACGCACAGATGCTCCCTCCTGGTAACGTCCGCGTGCCACATCGAACTTGTTGGCATTCAACTTAGCCTGGTCAATATTCTCCCAATAGTAGTTGAAATTCAGCATCGAAGTACGCAACAAGCCATGCCCGTTGTCGTAGAACATCTCATTGAGTGCTTCCGCAGCAGGATCATCCAGCAAGAAGCGCTTTTCCCATGGAATTTTCTTCTTCCAATTGATGGCATACCGTTCCTCGTCGTCCATCTCGTATTTGGGACGAACGGCATACTCGCTCTCAATGCCGTCTTCTCCAATGAGCAGGGTGTATGCAATAGAGTCACGCACCCAATTGACGAATTGGCGGTACTCATTGTTGGTTATTTCTGTCTCATCCATCCAAAAGGCATTCACCGTAACCTTGACATTGTTGTCCGGCTGGTTGAACACAGCAGACTGCGTATTGGGACCCATCAGGAATGCCCCCTTCCGGATAAATACCATACCGTAAGGATTAGCCTCCTTGAAGTTGGTTGCTTTGCTTGCGCCCACCAATTCGCCCTTGGGGCTGCAAGCCACCATACAGAGCCCTGCTAACACTACGATTGGCAATACTTTTGTTATTTTCATATAATCTCTTATATATTAAGTTTCTGTCCTTACAAATACCTCACACTCTTGTACTTATTGGTACGTTTGGGCTTCAGGATATTGAACCCGTACGCCAAATACAACTCATGCGAGCCGTAACTCTCCCGTATCAACCCGTTGGCAGGCAACTCATACGTGTAACCCAACTGCAACCCGCTGATGATATCCACTCCTAATATAATATTCACGCTCCCTGCAATGCGATAGCCCAGTCCGAACCGGTACCGCTCCTGCACCTGTGCGAGCATAGTCAAATTCAAGTCCCACCCCACAAAATCCGTCTGCAACATCGCGCTCGGCAGCAACATCCACGCCTTGTTTCTGAGCCGCCAATTATATCCACCCGCCACATACATCGTCCCGCGGACATGTATCTCCGTGCGGTCGCTCCAATGCAAGGTAGGCTGCGTCACGTGCCCGTAACTGGCTCCGACCCACCATGCCGGCGCAGAATAGTAGATGCCCAAGCCCATATCAAAGCCCATACCCGACACCCCCTTCTCGCTACCGCCCGTAGCAATCGGAATTGCATCATCGTTGGGGTTGTGGTAGGCATTATCCTCCACCGCGGCGATGTTGTCCAAATTGATGCTGTCCACATTGAAACTCAGGTTCATAAAACCCAAGTCCGCCCCCACGCTCAAATACCCCTTGCCAATGCGATGGCGGTAAGCGTACTGCACATGGAAACTCTGGTTGGAGAACAAGCCAAACCGGTCGTTGACAAACCGCACGCCCGCTCCGTGCCGCGTCTTGCCTATCACAAACGGCGACGTGAAAGAGACATACGTAGTCATCGGCGCATCCGTGATACCGGTAAACTGTATCCGATGACTACCAAACGCCCTCATCAAGTCCCCATCCCCTGCCACTGCAGGATTATAGGCTGTCTGCGTGAACATATACTGCCCTATTTGCGGGTCGAATTGTGCTTTCGCCACCACGGCGCAACACAACATTCCGCACAATAGTACAATATATCGCTTCACATTCTTCGCTCTTTATTCATTCCATCCGGCGAGGAGAAATCAATATTCCTCCTCGTCGAAAAAGAAATCATCCTTAGTCGGATAATCCGGCCACAAGTCCTCAATAGACTCGAAGACCTCCTCATCATCCTCTATCTCTTGAAGGTTCTCAATAACCTCCATCGGAGCCCCCACACGCTGCGCGTAGTCCAGCAACTCGTCTTTCGTTGCCGGCCAAGGAGCGTCCTCTAATTTCGTAGCCAATTCCAAGGTCCAATACATAATCACACCAGCACATTACGTGCGTATTTACGAAACAATCGCGCAAAAGTAGTAAAAAGATTTCAAACGCACAAAACTTTTCACACTTTTTCGCTATTTTTCCCAGACAACGGGCGCTACTTGCTCATTCTGCCCCATCCAGCGTGCCAGCACGAAGCAATAGTCGCTCAGCCGGTTGACAAACCGCAGCACGTCGCCATGCACGTCCACACCGCTCTCCTGCCCCCAGCGCACGATATTGCGCTCCAATCTGCGGGCTACAGA
This sequence comes from uncultured Bacteroidales bacterium, assembly GCA_934692905.1. Taxonomy (GTDB): domain Bacteria; phylum Bacteroidota; class Bacteroidia; order Bacteroidales; family Paludibacteraceae; genus Colicola. The sequence continues at coordinate 77,308 of CAKUUM010000003.1, read as the reverse complement.
ACGGCAGATGTGGCAACGCGCCATGCTCTCCGTGCCGGCAGGCAGTATAAACGCCCGCAACACAGGCAGTTCCGTTTGCATCTTATCTATCCATTCCTCCAATTGCTGCACATATTCGGGTGCGAACGACAAGTCCGAACCCGCCAAAATCGCGCCGACGTCAAACAACCTGTTCTGTATCCACTGCAGGTTGGTGTCCACTTCGCGCGCCCATACGCCCGAGTTTTTCGTCACTCCGCTACGCAAAAGTCCGAAAAAACTGTTCAACTCATCAGCAGTTCCGTAAGCCTCCAACTGCCAATCCGATTTGCTCACCCGTTTGCCTGTTGCCAACGAGGTCTGACCTTGGTCGCCTGTTTTTGTGTAGATTTTCATAAGCGTAATTTATAATGTTTGTGTAAATAATCGGGGTCGAAAAACACCAACCCCATCTTGTACAAATCCATGGTGCATGCCACATTCTTGCGGTTGCAAATTTCCTCCCACGCTTTCCCCATTTCGCGGCTGTAATGTATATCATCCATCACGACAACGCTCTTTCTTCCAACATGTTGCGCCAATATATCAAAGTACCGCAATGTCGCTTCCCGTGTATGATTAGCGTCCACAAACGCCACATCCACCTGCCCCGCCAGGTGCGCCTGCAAGGTATCGTCTATGTTACCCTGTACACATTCGATATTCTTCAACCCCAACTTATCCCAGTTCAGTCTTGCCATTTCCGCCACGGCAGGACAGCCCTCAAACGTCATCACCCGGTCTCTGCTATCCGCGCCCGCCAGATATGCCGTCGTTACTCCCAAACTCGTCCCCAATTCCACAATGCGCAACCCCTCGCGCCCCTCCTCACGCACCTGATGTCCCAACCAGTTCACCAACCGGAACAACAATTGCCCGTACGCCCTCGGCTCCAAACCCGTCTTCGCAATCCCGCTCACCAACCGCCGGCTATGCACACCGCTGCTTCCTCCCGTCCCGTAATCCACATAATCAAGCACTTTCGGCGCCCGCAGCATAGCCTCCCGCCTCTGCTCTATATCCCTCCACACGTAGTACGGATGGGTGTCATACATCACCATCCGCACCCACTCGAACAGGTAGGGCGAGTGAATTCCCTCACCACCCGTGTTCCATGCTTTTGCACAATGCTTCAGCCACGAAAACGCTCTATATGTCGCATCGCTGATGTTCATGGTGTATAGTTTTTTCCCTGACCTTTCCCTGAGGTTGCCCTGCTTTTGTTTTTATCATGGAGCGTGCAAAGTTACTATTTCCGCCGCACATATACAACACCGGGCACACTTTTTACAACGCCGCGTACGCTTTTCTCCTCAAATGCGATACAAATATAATACAAAATCTTCCAAAATCCAAATTTATTTTCGTTTTTTCGCCAAAATAGCGTATTTTGCATTTGGGGCTTATAACTCATTGATGCTCAACGCCGAAAAATCTTCATTTTTTCACCACTTTCCCTGCACTTTTCCAAAAACGGCAGTTTTAACAAAAGTTATATTTCAATTCAGAAGCGAGGACTCCGTTAATGCCCATACAAAGTCCCACTAAATTATTCACAATTCGTTAATTCATTTGCAACGTGACAATATGTGCATGTCCAAATTTCGTTCAATAATTTCCGATTTCAATTGCTCATGGATTTTTGCCAGAGTAACTACTGTTTGATGATGACCTTCTGAACAATTTGGTCATCAGCATAGACGTACAGGGTATAGCCGCCTTGCGGGAGGTGGGACATGGCGACATGTGTGGTGTATTCACCCGTGGATTGCATGGTGGCAGGAGTGGCGTACATACAGAATCCCGATGCACTATGCAATGCCAAAGACACCGTGGCATCACGCACCAACGTATATCGCACCTCCATATCTGTGATGACAGGATTAGGCATACATTGCAAACTGCCGACGGCACAAGTTGCAGAAGAAGTGTCCTGCTCCTGCCACACTGGCGATAATGACAAGAGCGATTGCGTGGTGGAGTCTTCTGCCAGGTAGTAGAACGATGTTTGGAATGCAAGTTGCAAAGAGTCTTCCTGCATCTCGTAAGTGCTAACACTCTCAAAAACAGGGATATAGGAACCAGATACGAACCACTGATAATGCTCCACGCTCATGCGGGTACTATCCAAGCCGCTCTCCACGTACTCACGGCTCGAGCAAGTGCGGATGGTGTGCTCGTAGGTGATGTCCGGCAAACGCAGTTCCCCTTCGGCATCCACCACGACCGTGCGTGTGCCGACGATGTGCATGGGGATACGGTGACCATATTCCCCATGTGCCTCAAATGCAGAAAAAAGTGTGTCCCCATAGTGCAGCGGGAAATGCAATAGTGCCTCGGGATGAATGTAACGGATATACGTAGTAGGATTCTCATAGCCCGTTTGCCACACGGTGTCGCCGCTAACGGCATAATAATAACGTGTGCGGTGCTCCGTGCTGCACCAATGATGCATATAATTGCTGTCCGGTATGGAGTACGCAATAGTATATTCATCATTGATAGGGCGCAGCATACGGAAATCCCACGTCAAGTCTTTGCCATAAGCACCCGGGGCTTGATACTGTACTTGCTGCTTGATATACGTGTAGGAATCATCTGCCCATAATGCAGAAACGACAGCCATTAATGATATAAAAAGAAGACATTTTCTCATAGTACTATTATGATTATATTAGAAACATTAATTATCACGAATTACTCATAAATTTCTCAGTATGATATTCATTCTAAGCACCGCTAACCATACATCTCGCGAATACTACCCAAATGGTCTTTGATATAGTAGAAAAGATAATGCTCTTCCCCTGCCAAATAGCGAATGTATCCCTCTGCATTATGCACAAACTCAATAGCATAATCTTTGCTTGCGACAGTAGGCACGTGATAGACACAATTATGGTGAAAAACATCACGTGTGATATGATAGTTGGCTGTAGTGCCTACGGGTAGGGTGTTGCCGAGGGGGATGGTGGTCGTCACCTTGTGGGTGTAGTAGGAGGTACGCAACCAGTTGCCCGTAGCATCGTAAGTGTGGATGATTTTGTTGCTATTAACACTACTATCACAAAAAAGGTATTGGTTCTTATCTTTCATGTCAATTATACTTTTGTATGGCTGTAGCACAAATCAATACACATTTTTATATTGCTCTACAGGGCTCAACCATCCCTCATACACTATATTATCTTGCATTACTTTCACTTTAAGCCATCCTTTAAATACATCCAATACTTCTACTTGAGATGAGGTATACCTTAGAGAATAACAAATTTCTTCCTTCAATGGATGGCAATATAAAGCAATGCCGCCATTTTGAGGATAGTTTACATACGTACACAGCCCAGTTTTATGCACAAAACCTATACATACAGGAGCATCTGCATTTGAATACCCAGCATTAACATAAAACATCGAATCGTTCCTTGATAACACCTCCAAAATGACGTAGACCTCATTCATAGTATCATTCGATAATTGCGTAACATATTTATAATCTTTATCATAAACAACTACCGTGTCCTGATTATACGCAAAAATGATAGGATATGGGAGAAAATAAGTGGATGAATCACCTACCTGCATTTTCCAAGACAACTCTTGAAGTGTATTATTTTTAAGATGGCTTTCATGCAACTTTGTATAACTAGTTTCTGATTTACAACATATCACTATAAAAAAGCCACAAAAAATGACATACAAAATATATTTCGACACAATGCGTATCATATTATCAACTTCTATATAATGTTAACTTGTATTTTTGAATACCATTAAGTACCTTATCATATATAATAAAATCTTGCAGCGTTAACAATAGACACGCTGAGGAAACTGCCGCAGTCTTGCTGTATCCTGCACCGCCATCCAAATTGGTTCGGTGAATAAAAACACCATCCGCATAAGGTGTAGCATAGGTACTTTTTGTTGCAAATGGGCTAAGATTGATTTTCCCATCCATTGTGGGCACCTTTCCACGTTCATTAATGGTCCAATGTGATTTGATAGAACCACTTTTACCCACCTCATCGTAGTTTACGGTATAGGTCATTTCTGCTATTGGAGCAAATAAGTCGGGATTGGAAGTCATTGTGTAGCCTGTCAATTGATATATATCATTTTCATTTTGGGGACCATATAAGATTACACTTGCAGTAACAGCTCCTTCACCATCAATATATCCCTATTTCCCGTTTTTAATACCCAATTTTTCATTTCGAGAGCCATTAAAGACAACATACGCTTCTCCTATATATTTGCCCGAAATGCCATATCTGATCCATTTCTTGCTGGCTCTTGAAATCTGTCCAACGTATGATAGTGCTATCTTTGTTATCGCTATACCAATCCATACCATTGGGATCTATGGCATTAACAAAGTTATTCCCGCACCAAGCATCGGGAGAGATTGGGTAGTAGTCTTCACTGTGCGGGTCCATGGTAGTGGTGCGGGCAAGGGCAGGATAGTACCAACGGGCGTGGGAGTCGTACTCGTCCAATCCGTGCATCTCCACGAACTCCTTGCCGCCATACTTATATGGCTGCTCATTGGCGACATAGTTTGTATTCCACGGCAGTCCGCTCGGGTAGTACTGCATACGTTGGATGCACTGCTTGTAGTTGGCAGAGGGATGCACATACGTCTCTCGAATACTACCCAAATGGTCTTTGATATAGTAGAAGTGGTAATGCTCCTCCTCTGTATAATAACGGATATAGCCCTCCGGATTATGTACAAACTCTATACTATAATCTGTGCTTGTGGCATTGCGTGTATGATAGACGCAATTGCGGTGGAAGATATCGTGGGTTGCATAATAGTTGGCTGTGGTACCTACGGGCAGGGTGTTGCCGAGAGGGACGGTGGTGGTCACTTTGCGGGTATAGTAGGCGGTACGCAGCCGGTTGCCTGCCGCATCGTAGGTATGGATGATTTGATTACCGTTGGTAAACCGGATGGTGTCGGGCAAGTTGAGCAGATTGTAACGAATCGCCGCAATGCCACGATCCTTATGACACATTGCATAGGTAGCAGTATGTGGAATAAGTATTTTTGCATAATGATGGCTATTATCTGTCATAAATTTTGTATATACGTAGTCATTGTATATATAAGCATACAAAATATTACGCAGACCATAGAAATCTAATGCTAATCGCATTAGCAATGTATATTTTTTTTCTATACTATCTTCTTTCCAGACCTCGATATATTGTAATCTGTCAGATGCCCCCCATTGAACGCATAACATATAATTTCCGAAATTATACGGAAATCCACATAGCGTATCTAAATGATTCGTGGATAGTGTTAATAAGTAATAATTCATATCATGAATTGTTTGGCAAGCAACAACAATATAATCCTGTGTACATAATACTTTTTTCCACGAACCAAACATAACGGGATATTTCTTATGAGGCGATAAATACACATAGTTCTTAAACAAAAACAGGCTGTCCCCCGTTTGAATAAATAAAGAATCGTCCCCCTCAAAAGAATCATTAAACTGACATTCCTTGTCTATGTCAAATCCCATATGCTGATAATGTTCATAAAACGAAATACTATCCAAATATTCCACATCATAGCAATAACTTTCAGCGTGCATATATACTGCCATATAGGCAACCAAAATAGGGAGAAGTAACCGTTTCATCGTCGTTGAAGTCTTAAAACAAATTTTTCCACCCCCAATAGTTGCTGATTAAATTCAGACCAACCAATATGTCCTTTTGACGAGGGAGTAATTAGTAAGCAGCCTGTACTAACTGCTCCACAAATTTTTCCATTAGCATCATAAAAAACGCCTGCAGAGCCATCTCCATTGGAACAATGTATATATATCGCATTTTTTTGAGTTGGACTATATGGATTTATGGGACTAGGATTGACTCCACCTATACAATTTACAGGTCTCCCATCATTAATTGCCCAATGCGATTTTAATGCCCCACTTTTCCCGTACTTTTGATAATTTACTGTGTATGTATCATCTGCAATGGCGCCAAAATATTGAAAATTTGATGACATCGTAAATCCCTTATAATATTGGATATCGTCTTGTCCTGAAGGTCCGTATACTTTTACATCTGCCAATATCGATCCTTCTCCGAACAAATTATCCCCCTTTCCCAATCTCTCATTTCGAGAGCCATTAAAGACAACATACGCTTCTCCTATATATTTGCCCGAAATGCCATTCTGATCCATTTCTTGCTGGCTCTTGAAATCTGTCCAACGTATGATAGTGCTATCTTTGTTATCGCTATACCAATCCATACCATTGGGATCTATGGCATTAACAAAGTTATTCCCGCACCAAGCATCGGGAGAGATTGGGTAGTAGTCTTCACTGTGCGGGTCCATGGTAGTGGTGCGGGCAAGGGCAGGATAGTACCAACGGGCGTGGGAGTCGTACTCGTCCAATCCGTGCATCTCCACGAACTCCTTGCCGCCATACTTATATGGCTGCTCATTGGCGACATAGTTTGTATTCCACGGCAGTCCGCTCGGGTAGTACTGCATACGTTGGATGCACTGCTTGTAGTTGGCAGAGGGACGCACATACGTCTCACGGACATTACCCAAGTGGTCTTTGATATAATAGAAATGGTAATGCTCTTCCTCTGTGTAATAACGTATATAGCCTTCCGAATTATGTACAAACTCAATACTATAATCCGCGCTTGTGGCTTGGCGTGTATGATAGACGCAATTTCGGTGGAAGATATCAAGGGTAGTGTAGTAATTAGCAGTAGAGCCTATAGGCAAAGTGTTGCCAAGGGGGACGGTGGTCGTCACCTTACGGGTGTAGTAGGAGGTACGCAGCCGGTTACCCGCCGCATCGTAGGTATGGATGATTTGATTACCATTAGTAAACTGAATGGTATCGGGCAGGTTGAGCAGGTTATAACGAATTGCCGCAATGCCGCGGTCTTTATCGTAGCGGATATTGCCATTGGCATCGTAGGCAAAATCATCGCCCGAATCATTGGCATCCTGATAGCGTTTGCACGAATAGTCAGATACTCCAATGCCATTGTTCGTAATTTTTGTAACTTGGTTACCGTTGTACGAAAAAAACATATAATCCATTACATCCAAGTCATCCCAACGGGTAAGGGTCTTGATATTACCTTGCTCATCATAATAGAATTCTTCTGTGTAATAGTAATCTCCAAATATGCCATTCAAGATACTATAGGTGCGGTCAAGGCGATTGAGTTTGTCGTAGTAATAGAGGTATCCATTGGTTTTGTCACCATACGTCCATGTGGAGGCTGCTATATTGCCATTGTAGCAACAGACTGTCAATCCCAATGGTATATTGGGACATTCTGTGGTATAATAAAGTTTTTCTTCAAATCCGGCAGAGCGAATGGTGGTGAGTTGGTTGCGGATATTATAGGCAAAGTAAATACTGTCAATGGCATCGTGAATAGCACGTTTGCGTACCCGCCCCAATTCATCGTAGGAGAATGATTGGAGGATGATAGGAGATTCGTTGTTATAGGTGTAGATGGTAGTTAGAAGGCGATTGGCGTGGTCGTAGGTGTAGCGATAGTGTTCGTCTATCTGTACGCTGTTGGCGGTGGATTGAGAGGTCCATGTGTCCACGACATTGTCGGAAAAATTATATGCAGTAGAGGTAACATCATACCCACCAAGATGATTAGATGACAGATGCTGTATCTCCCGTCCTCGATAATCGTAGTAATAGACCGTAGCAGAGTAATTGCCCGAACCATCCAGTGTGTAGGTGCGTGTACCCGTAAGCAACCCCTTGGCATTTGCCGGCGAGGCAGTACCTGAGAATGGAGCAAAGGTCAGGTGACAGCGTACACTATCAGGAAGAAGTGAAAGAAAGTCATAGTTATCATAATAATTGACCGTGAGCAAGCGTGTAGGTACTTTGTGGTAGAATCCACGAGAATAGCCTGTATTTGCCATCGGGTAGTTCTGACTACCTGTAGAAAATCGTTCCACAACATACCAATTACGAAACGAGTTGATATGGTCCTGATGGTCATTGCTGCCTTCCTGAATTTCTGCGGTATAAATCAGCCGGCGCAGATAGTCGTATTTGTAGGATGTCCAATAGGTGCCACGTGCACGCTGATTGCCGTCTTGGGAGAGGACAAGGCAATTGGTCTTGTCATAGACCATGAGTACCGGTTCGCACCCCGGCAAACGTTTGTAGATTTGGTTTCCGCGCTCATCGTAGCGATAGACATAAGCATATTGCTTCAGAACTTTAACGGTATCAGGATGGGTGCCGGAAGATAACCTCTCTGCTGCTATAGGAGGAAGGACATAAGACAGTTGCCCGATATCGTTGTACACATAGTATGTATCTACGTTTTTGTCCTGTCGCTCCATGACGATTTGTCCATGCTGCGTGGTATAAATAATGCGGAATTTATTGTCTTCATCCGTAGTCTGCTGCACCAATAGCGATTTAGCAGGATAGTATCCATCGCATTGCAAATCTCCTGATGAGGTAACACGGAAACGCCTGACTTCATGGTCATCGTTGCCCCGTGAGGATTGGTTTTGCATACGGCTACCCATATCTTGCCCAGCCCTGCGCACTCCTACAAGTTCGCTATGCATGGTGCCATTGTCCCACATATCGGTGCTGTACAAAGTCTCGATATAAGGTTTGGATTCTTCAGAATAAAACTGCTCTGCATTATTCCTGAACATCGCATGAGTGAAATGTGACATCTCTACTGCAATGGGCAGCCATTGGCGCGTGGGGCGATTGTAACCGTCGTACTCGGAGAGAGTGACAGTGTTATGCTTTGCAGGTGTATTGTGATAAATAAGGCTCAAATAAGGGCGATAGAGAGCATCGTAATAATCCCGTTGCACAAGAGCAGAGGAGGGATTGCGCAATATGGCTGCAGTGTCGATTGACGATGTGGGGACTAACGGAGTGATACTCTGAACATAGTTTCTCCGACTCACATCTGCCTCCGTTTGTGCAGGCAAGATATTTGCTCCGCTGAATATACGGCAAGGACCACCCGCGGAATTATTGTCTATTTCGTGTGCCTCGTAGGCATTAAAATAACCACCCCACTGGAACCATATAAATTCAGAACATCCGTCAGCGGAAAAATTGATGCTATCGCGTTGTGCGGAGTAGTAGGACGCCCCATTCCAATCTGCTTTATTTTTGCTATTGGGTGCATAAAGTGTATTGTAATGGGCTGTTTCTGCATAGATAACAGAATCGCGGGTCTTTCCCATGGCATCTTTGAGAAGAAGCGTAGTAGGGGTATTGGGCAAGAGCAAATCCTTCTGCAGCAATACAGTATTAAAATCGGGTGAAAGTTGATACAAATCATGAAAGTCCGTCCATCCTTTTGCCATCATATCGCTGTCAATCACTTCATAAGGCGAAACATCGCCATAAGCGACTATAAGGTAACCATACTGAGGGATAACAGTACCGGACGGGAAATAGTATGTCTGGTCAGGCGACAATGTATGCAGGCTCCACCCACTGATGTCAGCAGGTGCTTCGTACGCATTGTGCAATTCAATGAACTCTCCGAAGTTATGCGGATATCGGGTGGTATCTTCATTGTACGGAGTATCATATAGGATTTCCGTGATGGCTACAAAATCTGTGGAATGGGCCATCAGGCACCATCCCCAAAAACATAACAATATGTAAACACGTTTCATACGGCAGGCTTATTGTACCCGATTATAGTCTAAATGACGGATGATTTGCTTGTTGCCATTGATGATTTCGTACACCTCACTCAATTCTCCAAAATCATCGTAGGTAAAGTACTGCGTATATCCTTGAGGGTCAGTATGCGAAGACATGCCCACCAATGGCAAATAGGTCATCGTGGAAACCCGTGCTGCGGGGAATAGCATACGCAATCGGTTTACTGAATTCATATCCGGCTGAAATGTAGTTGTCAGTTGCTGCACCTTATTATCCGTAAGTGCCGCAACCACATCTGCATAAGCAACATTCACGATTTCTGCAATTGGATACGAACCATGGTATGACCACAAATAAGCAGTCGTGATATTAGCGATATGGTCAATATGCTCCACTACACGGTTGATGGCGGAATTGTAAGTGTAACTATCCGTCAGTCTCCATAATAATGACGCTGTCATACGCAATTTATTTGCATTGGAAACAGGAAGGTCGTAACGTGCAACAACGCGGTATTCAGAGTCGTAGTCATAACGGTAGGCACTTACGATGTACCCATATTTTGTAGTGATGCAAGTCGTTATCTTGTCCGTATTCGCCAAGTAAGTAAAATGCTCCGTAATGGTATCACCGGCAGCATCCAATGTAGTATGGGTGATGGGCATATGAGCATTTAGTGCTGAAGAATACGAGGTAGTCGCATACGTGTATGAATGAAATATATCGGTTTTGTCACCCGTAGTGGTCTGTTCTACCAACTGTTTATTGTAAGGAATAACACGATATTTGACAATGCCAAAGTTTTTATAGGGGTTAACAGATTGCCCGTTGTACTTAAAATCGAATGCGTATCCTTGATAATCTACCACCGTGAATATAGCCCCTGTTGATACAGGGCAATCTGACTTTTCATAGATATTATAATTGTACGAAGTAGTACGAATTTCATCGGTATATTCCACTTTTTTTACAAGGTGTCCCCGTAGATATTGTTGCGATGTCAGTTGAAGCATATCTGTGGGTATAATCGTTCCATAGTTGGTCTCATCAAGGTCGGAGCAACCATCATCTGCAGCCGTGCGATAATAATACTCGGTACGATTGATGGGAACATTGGCTTTGTGCGCGTACGGAGAACTGCCCACGCATGTCTCCACGACACGTTGATATTCAATATGTCCGCCGCCATTCATCACATAGGGAAGCCCAGAGGACCGAAGAACCAACACATAGGGGCAGTCGCTAACAAGAGACGCTGCTCCGTCTCCATCCGAATCTTCCACATTCGTGGAAAAACAATGCTGATACGCTGAAGCATATCTTGGCGGATAGGATAATACCCCACTTGATTGACCCAATGTATCAGTATAAGTATATTCTTTGGTGAGAAGCGCTTTGTTATTCTCTTTGTATGCAATACGGCGGATACGAACACCCCCTACGTTGTACGCACTACCATCATAATTTGCGACGGTTCGGGTTTGAACGACAGATATATAGATATTCCCCATATCGAACTGAGGCTCATTGAAATAGTCTCTATACAAGGAACAACGTTCCGCCTCACCATGATTGGCAAGCATTGTGCGCGGATTCATGAGACGGAAAGAGTATATCCCCGCACCATACGAAGACGCATAAATCTCAATAGGGTGAAGACTTGCAGTGGAGTCTATGTGAACATTATATATTTCCTTGCCATCGTACATAATAATGAGTGCTGTTTGGTCGCTTGCGTATTGTCCGCGCCAATTCATGTTGCAATCCATATAGTCTCTCAAATCGTTGTGATAGAAATACTTGGACAAGTCCACCACTATTCTCTGTCCGTCCTTTACGAACACTTCAGCAGACAAGATTTCATTGTCTTTCTTACCACATAGTGTCCGCTGTTGTACGATTTCAGTAATAGTCCTATAGGAAATAGAGTAATCTTCCTCTTTTGTGGCATGTCCCCCCGTTTTGCTCCAACGCGAAAAAGAGTGCGGTTCCCAATCGAATTCCGTCACTAACCCCGAAGGGTATATAATAGACTGAAGCATATTATTGGTAGCCGTAGAGGAAGAAGCATTGCGGCTACCTGTGTTACGTAACCCTATTGGGATAATATCCAAGTATGTCTTGTTGTCAAACCTTCCGGTGGAATTAGACGAAAAATATCCCCAATGGTCACGCCGGTCATCATTAAAGCGAACCTCTTGATGCGGATAATAAGCAAAAGAATATGTTTGTCTTTTCCCATTTCGTCCCTGCTTGATGAGTGACTGCAATGCTGCACGACTATAATCAGACGAGTACCTGAATATGTACCTCATTATCAGAGCATCAAGGTTCGCCTTTGAATGAACAGAGATGCTATCCAGCCTTGGGGATATGCTTATATCTTGGGGAATAGTGTAGTGAAAGACTATGCGAGAATCTGCGAATTCTATTTGGGTAAGCAATTGGTGATATGTAGTATCCTTGGTGTTTTGAAAAGGAATGATATTGTAGTATCGCGTATGGAATGAGCCTCGCGAGTCCTTGGTTTCGTATTGAACATAGCCATAGAAATCCGGTTGCGGGTGCAATTGTTTAGCAGTCATGTAGCGAAATGAGATGCAATCGCCAGCCTTTGACTGAATAGAACTGAGCCACCAAGCGGACGGGTAGAGATACTGGTATTCAGGAGCCTTCTCCCAATCCGTCAGCCATATTCCGTAACCAACCTTATACGGATAGATCTTGTGTTCTACATCCGAGAATGTGTAGGTATGCCCAGTTGCTTCTTGTATAGTAAACCCGTTTGTATTCCTATTTACGCGACAGCCATGGTTGGATTGCACAATATTCGGGTTAGAACCTACAAAAGCACCAAATAGACCTTGTACTGAAAAAGAATAGTTATCCGGAGATACATCAAAATGCCCTTCATCGTATTCCGTGCCATATAGCTCCATTTGCTGCAGCAAGTACAACTCTTCTTGCGTCGGATTGCCAAGTTGCCCTGTCGGGTCTCCGAGTAACTCTTGCTGCTTGACAAGATTGATAAAACTGCGCTGTCCAGATGAGAGCCTATCATATCCATAGGCGGAATTTTGTGATAACTCGTCAGGAAAGCCCCGTATAGTGCGGCTGATGACTCCGCCGACATTGAGCGTCCAGCCAAGACCTACCAAACCGCCCTCATCAGTGACCTTGATACCACCGCCGTGGTAACTGAGCGAGATGGGGACTTGGATGTCGTTTTGCGTGACAGTATAGATGGGTATGCTGATATTGACCGTACCCGTGTACAAATCAACGGGGATCTCGGAGAAAGAGTCCAATGACTGCGCCTCTGCCGATGGCGGCTTGACCTGCATCTTGGTATCAATAGCAGATATGAGCGGGTCCGTTGAGGAAGGTTGGGCGTAAATATACGTGCCAAACAAACATAATATACCCCATACCCCAATATGATAAGCCATAAACCAAGATCTGTGTTTCATGTTGTATAAATTGATAATGGTCAATACATGCAGTGGCATACTATAGTCGAAACAGCCAATCCACAAATACAATTGTGCACAAAGGTAATACACTTTTTTGATATGTGCAACCACAGAGCGAAAAATAAGAAATAACGAATGCTAATCTCATACTTATCTTACGTGAGTTCGATATAACAAAAACTTATAGAACAAAACCAATAAAACCAGACAAAATATGGTCACGCGGCAAGGTCGGCGCAATCACATACTAGCCACATACTAATCTCATACACTTAACACGACAAATACACGAGAGGCAATGCGCAATTCACAATGCGTAATGCGCAATGATATTTGACGGCACGACGCGAGTCCTGTCCATATAAACGAACATATAAAAAAGAGACTGCCTACACTTGTTAGACAGCCTCTTCCTGTATTTGACGGGAGACTTAACCCCAGAAGGGATATTATCCCGCGAAAGCAACGGATTTACTTGACTTCTTCGGCATCCACAAAACCGTAGCGGTCATGGAGTTGCCTGAGTTTTTTCTCGAAACGATTGATACCAGCCACCTGTACCCAATAGCCTACGCCTGCCAGAATAATACCCACGCTGACAAGGACAGTGAGCGTGGCGGCACTGACTGCGGGCTGGTAGAGACCATAAACACCAAAAGTCGCTGCTGCCAGACCGAAGATGAGCATAGCCCACCAGAAACGGAAGCCAACATGCTTAAAATCAAAGGATTCGATAGCAATGCGCACCCCCTCGAACAAGACTATAAAAGCAAAAACAAACGGGAGCGCAGCCGCCAAAGACACAGGGTTGACAATGAAAAATACACCCATCAGGACCTGAAGAAATGCCGACAGGAAGAGCAGACCACTCTGCGGCAAGATGAGGTGCAACTTGCCCCATGCGGCAAACTCACAACAGCCTGCGACGAGAAATATCAGACCCAGCAGCCACGCCAAACTGAGCAAAGTGCTACCCGAATTGACAAGGCATACCACACCTAACGCCACGAGTGCAATACCCGCAAGGCACATCCAAATTTTGGTACTTGTTTTCATAATGCGATGATTTAGTTTGTTTCTGTTTTATAAACTGACGTGCAAATAGTGTGCCGAGTTGAACGGGCTGACAGAATGGCAGAGAGGAAGGGATAAAATTTCAAACATATTGTATACGTAAAAAAAAAGTATTACCTTTGTCAAGTTTATTAGATGGGTAGTGTGGCGAAACTATTGAGTAGAGACAGGCTACGTACCCTTTGGTACGAGAATACCAAAGTGGCGGAGAATTACGTATTCATGACCTTGCTACAGGTGTTGAATATGTGCTTTTATTTGATTATCTATCCATTTTTGATACGCAGGTTGGGGGCTGAAGGGTATGGTTTGTACGCATACGCATGGTCTATGATGGCGATTGTGATGGCAGTTGTGAATTTCGGGTTTGATTTGCCAAATGCCAAGAAAGTGGCAGAGATAGTTGGGACGAATATACGAGGAAAGAAAGTGCTGAGTGAGGAGCAAAAAGCGGCTATAGGTGATGTCCTCTCGTGTGTACAAACGGCCAAAACGGGCGTGGAGATAGCAGTGCTGGCTGTATATATTGTGCTACTATACTATGTGCCTATGATGAGGGATAACAACCTGATATTCAGTATAGCATTTATCCAAACACTAACATGCATTCTGTTTCCGCAGTGGTATTTCCAAGGCATCCAACGAATGCGAGTGGTGACCATCGTACAAGTAGTGGCTAAAGTGTGTTCGTTACCGTTTATCTTTGTTTGGGTAAAGACTCCTGCGGATGTGTGGCTCTTTATGTTGATTTCTTCACTGACAAGTGTAATAGGAGGCATGGCAGCATGGTTGATAATACGATACAAAGACCAGATAATCATACGGTTTGTGCATCCTGCACGTTGCAGGAGTTATTACAGGGAGGCTCTACCGTTCTTTTTGACAAATGCAATGGGGATAGTGAAAGAGCAGGGCATTGTATTGCTGGTCGGAGGCTTTTTGGGTATGGCGAATGTGGCAGTATATGACCTTGCCAACAAGATAGTTACGGTACCGCGCATCTTGCTGTTGCAGATGAACAACGCACTCTATCCCAAAGTAGTGGTGGAGCAATCAAGTTCGGCTATCAAGAAGATTATGCGGTCTGAAGTAGTGTTGAGCCTGATAGTAGTAGCACTATTGGCTGCTACAGGTCGATGGATAGTATTGCTGTTTGCGGGAGAGAGTTTACTTGGTGCATACCCTGTGAGTGTGTTGCTGAGTTTAACGATACTGTTTTGGATGTTAGGAACAGCGTATATCAATTTCATTTTTATACCGAGCGGCAACAGTTACCTGGTGACCATCAACCAGTTGATTTCGATGGTGGTGTGCTTGTCGGTATCGGTAATATGGTTGATGACAGCACCTTCGGTGTATGCGGTAGTGGTTGGGCTGGTGTTGTCCGGCTTGGCGGAAGTGGTATTTTGTACGATTGTGACAAGACGTAAACATCTGTTGGAAGTGCGAGGGACATGGAGATGATGATTATCAATATAGTGTGCGCCATAGCGTCTATCGTATTCTGCGTGATTGCGCCCAACGGGTATGACGCTGCTTTTGTGCATACGGTAGTCGGAACATTCCTCGTGCAGAACGTATTGTACTTGTGTTGCAATGGCCGCAAGAACAAGTTGGGCTTTGAGTTCTTCTTCTGTGTAGCGTTCTTCTTTGTGAATTTTTCATATCCTGTATTCTATTACGAAAGCGACCCCGATTATGGTTTCTTCTGGATGAAATGGAACAAGTTGGTTATTTCACGTGCTACTGCCATCGCCTATCTGGGTTATGCATTTTATATGTTGGGGCTGACCAAATGGTTCCGTATGAAACGTGAAGAGCCTATGACGCCAACCTTCCACATTACAATGAACCAATATCTGTGTTTCTTCAGCATTATGGTGGGGGCTTTTGCAGGATACTTGATTTTCGGTGGTTGGACTGCTATGCGTGATGTATATGCAGGTGGCGGGAATATCAAGGATGTGGGCTTGTATTCGTATTTCAACGTTATCTTTGCTCTATCGGCATATCTGGTAGCCATGTTCGTATTTCGTATGCCTCGTACCAAATGGTGGTTTTATTTGCTGACGATAGGGGTATGTCTGCTATTGGTGCTCAGTACGGGTTCGCGTTCTATGTCATTGGCAATCATGCTGATACTACTGACAGGCTGGAATAATAATGTGCGGCGATTCCGGATATGGGAGATAGCGTGTATTACGTTGTTGGGAGTAACGGTATTGTTCCTGATGATGGAACTGCGCGGTGAACATGATTGGCTGTATCAGTTGAAGCATCTGAAGATAAACCATTTGCCGGATATGTTCTTTGACTTGACCATCAACGGGCGAAATCTGTATGTGCTTGTGGACTATGCGGAACATCACGCTTATACGCATTTTCATGGCATGCTGATTGATTTGGCAACGCCCATCCCCGGCATGGCGAAACATATTGTGGAGTGGACACAAGAGCCTTATGAATTGTTGTGCGCACAGGATTTGACCACTTATCTGCGTATGGGTGCAGGTGCCACATGGGGATTGGGGTGCAATATGATAGGTGATGCCTTCCGTAGTTTCGGCTACATTGGAGTGGCGGTGAGTATGTTTTGTATCGGTTGGGCGGTTAAGGAATCGTATTATGCTTCTGCCTACAACATATACGCATACGTGATTTACTACTTGCTGGTTTCCTATTCGGTGTTCTATACACGTGCCCCGATACTATTTCCTCCACGTGTCCTGCTATGGACATTGCTGATTGTATGGATGGTCAATACATTGACTATCCGTTGGAAAGATGTACGTGATGCGTATAATACTTTGTGTAACAAACTATTGAGTAAGAAAAGACAGCCATGAATGTCTTGTACTGTATACCTCAATTGTACAACTCCGGCGGTATGGAACGTGTGCTTTGTCAGAAAGCAAACCATCTGGCAAGGAATACATGCCACCATATTACTATATTGACAACAGAAGTTGTACCGCAAGGGAAAAGCGTGTGCTATTTCCACTTGGCAGAGGGTATCAAGATACAAGAATTGAATATAGATTTCGATGCTGATTTTGCACGTCCTTTGCCAGCAAAATGGTGGGGACACCAATGCAAAATGAAGCAGTACAAGAAACTGTTAATCAGGTATATTAGAGAGAACGAGGTAGATGTATGTATTTCATTGTGCGGTAAAGAGATTGCTTTCCTGTCGGAATTACCATGCGCCACTATTGCCGAGACTCACTTTTCGAAGAACCAGCGCAGGCTGTTGATAGAGGCGTATCACACCGGAGCAATATGGAGTCTGTTGGGACACATTCGTGTGCAGCAGTTGGTGAGAGCAGTACGGGATTTACCTTATTTTGTTGTTTTGACAGAGAGTGACAAGCAAGAGTGGGAAAACGACGGCTGTAAAAATGTGCGGTGCATCCCCAATCCATGCTGTTTGGATAGTGTGGAGTTGCCAGTTCCAACCCGGTACAACAAACGGATATTGTCTGTAGGAAGGCTGCATAGAGAAAAAGGAGTGGATCGTCTGATAGATGCGTTTGCCATGGTGCACCTTCAATATCCTCCATGGACGCTGCGCATTGTAGGGGCGGGTGAACAGGCTGAAGCATTGCAATCACAAGTGCATAGGTTGCAATTGGATAACTATGTAGAAATGACAGGTGCCACAAAGTCCGTGACCGCTGAGTATCAGGCTGCTTCGTTGTTCGTATTGCCTTCGCGCTACGAGGGCCTTCCGTTGGCTCTGATAGAGGCTATGTGGTGCGGATTGCCATGCGTGGCGTTTGACTGCCCACACGGTCCGGCAGAGTTGTTGTCCGACAGCAGAGGCATACTGGTGCCCAATGGAGATATACAGGCTTTGGCAAACGCTATAACCCGGATGATAGAAAATGAGGAATTGCGTAACCAAACCGGTCGTATCGCCAAGGAATATGCACAAGTACATTTCTCCGAACAAGTGATAATGAACCAGTGGATAACGCTTATCCAAGAAGCAAAAGATACGTATGCACGTAGTATTCGATAATATAATCTTCGCACTACAAAAAGCAGGCGGTATAAGCGTGGTTTGGCAAGAACTCTTGAACCGTGCCATAAAGGATAGTTCCTATCAGAAGACCATATTGGATTATCCTTCTCTGAATGTGTGCAGACAAGCGTTAGATTTAAGTGAAGATGCGTTAACCTTGCCCATGCGAATGTTGGAAAGATACAGGCAACCGGCATATCAAGTGAAGGATAATACCATTTTTCATTCTTCGTATTTCCGCATATTAACGCAAGATAACATACAGAATATCACAACCATACACGACCTCACCTATCACCACTACCGCAGCGGACTGCCCAAGGCAGTCCACATAGCACAAGAACGGTATGCGTTGGCACATAGTGCCGGCGTAATTTGCGTATCAGAGAATACCAAACGCGATTTGCTGGCCTGCTATCCGCACCTGCAAGAGGATAAGGTACGTGTGATATACAATGGCGTCGGGAAACATTTCATACCGCTACCCAAAGTGGAGAAGAAGGAATTTCTTCTCTTCGTGGGTAACCGTGCTGCCGCATACAAACGCTTTGATGTGGCTGTGGGGGTGGCACAGCGTACCCATTCCGAGTTGGTGATTATCGGCAGTCCGCTTACCTCCGATGAAGAACGATACCTGAACCAAGCCTTAGGACGACACCAATACAGAGCAGTCTCCAACCTGCCCAATGAGGCTCTGAACAAGTACTACAATGAGGCTCTGTGCCTGATATATCCTTCTGATTACGAAGGATTTGGTATTCCTGTCATAGAGGCACAGAAAGCGGGGTGCCCTGTTATCTGCCAAGATACCTCTTCCTTATCGGAAATAGCACAAGGCTCGGCTTTGCTGGTACCTCACAAGCCGTCAAACGTATTGATTGATGAAATGAGCAGTTTGGTCAACCAACTGCGCAACGGGCAAATACCGATGGAACCATTACGGCAAAAGGGATTTATGAATGCCCGACGTTTCTCATGGGATAATACATATAGAGACACGATTGATTTTTATCGTTCTGTTTTATATCATTGAATATATGCGAGTTAGTATTATTACTATTACATACAATAGTGCCACCACACTCCCTAATACTCTCCGTAGTGTCGAAACACAGAATTACACAGATATTGAGCATATTATCGTAGACGGTGCCTCGACGGACGGCACGTTGTCTATCATTCAAGCCTATGCCCGAGGGAAATCGTATGTCCGCTATGTTTCGGAAAAGGATGCCGGTATCTACAATGCCATCAACAAAGGGATTGGTCTGGCTACAGGTGATGTGATAGGTATTCTGAATTCCGATGATGTATTGGCAAGCCCGGATACAATAGCAACCATTGTGAAGGCATTCTCCGATGCCAATGCCCAAGTCGTGTATGGCGACCTTGTGTATTGTAACACCACGGGTTCCGTGGTGCGCTACTGGCGTAGCAATACCTTTCGCCGCAGCAGCCTGAAATTCGGTTGGATGCCAGCCCACCCTACTTTTTATTGTCTCCGCAGCGTGTATGATGAGATGGGCAAATACGACGAGACATTCCGCATATCGGCAGACTATGACTTTATGTTGCGTGTGCTGATGCGCCCTTATCACATTATGTACGTTCCTGAAATTCTTGTCCGTATGAGTATGGGTGGTGCAAGCAACCGTAACTGCCATGCTTTGCTGTCCAAAAGTTGCGAAGACGTACGGGCATTGCATAATAATCATGTGGGTGCAGGTGTGGTGACCGTATTCTTGAAGAATGTCCGTAAAATCCGTCAGTTTCTTCGGTAAATGCTCAACGTGTCCATCGTACTATATCAGCCGAAATGGGAGGAAGTGGCGGCGCTAACCAAGGTGCTGCTACAGTCGAAATATACCCGTCGGGTGTACTGGGTGGACAATTCGCCTGCGGAAACAAAGGCGTTGCCCATGGAAAAGGATGTAGTATGTACGGGGAAGGATAGTGGAGAGGATGCGGCTTCAGAGGATAAAGGTAGGGCGAAAAAACGGATAGTGTATATCTTCAACGGCAAGAACCTCGGGTACGGGGCGGCGCACAATATCGCAATACGAGAGAGTGTGTACGACGATGTGCCGATGCACCTTGTGATAAACCCTGACATACTTGTGACAAAAGAGGCAATAGACACCATGGTGGAGTTTATGGCTGCCCACCAAGAAGTGGGGCAACTGATGCCGCACGTGGTGTATCCCAACGGCGAGACACAATACCTGTGTAAGTTGCTTCCTACCCCGCTTGACGTATTCGGACGGCGTTTCCTGCCCAAACGCTGGATGGCGAAACGCAATGCACGGTACGAACTGCGGGCATCGGGATATGACAAGATGATGAACGTACCCTACTTGAGCGGGTGCTTCATGCTGCTACGTACGGAAGCGGTACTGAAAGCGCGGCTGTTTGACGAGCGGTTCTTTATGTACCCCGAGGACATTGACCTCACAAGGCGTATCCACCGAGATTATCTAACTATCTATTTCCCCTACGTCACCATCGTGCACAACCACGCCAAGGCGTCGTATCACAGCCCGAAAATGCTATGGATACATGTGGTGAATATGTGCCGCTATTTCAACAAGTGGGGGTGGTTCTGCGACAAAGAGCGCAGACTGGTAAACCAAATGACGTTGGATAGTCTTCTGCCTACCACGAAGTGATGAATCCAGATTTGCTGATGGTGAGCATGGCACCAAACTGATTGCCGAACTGGGTGCCGATGTCGGTAGCCAAAGAGATGCGGAAATCCAAGCCCCAGGCTTGCTCAACGTGACGGGTGACCTCAAGGAGGAGACTCGTACCGGTGGAGAGAAGGTGCGGGGAACGGTTGTTGTACCCGTAGTTGCGGGTGTAGGAACAGAGGGCACGGTAACGATAGCCGAAAATGTCGCCCCGCACACCCACCAAGTGCGACTGCACCATGTGGTTGAGCGTGTAGATGGTTCCGTCCGCATTGTATATCGGCGAAGTGATGAACGGCGTGCCGATGGTGCGGTAGAAGTAGTTCCAACCGTTGCGGTAGATACTATTTTGGTAATAGGTGTCCGCGCCGCCGAAAACGAGACCGTCTTTGTCGTGGAACGGTCCGGATTGGTCGAGGGTTGTGAGGAACTCGTAGGTGAATCCGCTGATGTACCGCCATCGGGTCTGCGTAAGATTGATACCCCACAAGCCGTCGCGCGCGTTCATTCCGCAACCGATAAAGCGTACCGGTCCATCTTCAAAGATATTGTTCCAATATGCCGACACTTTCCAGCCGTCACCCTTGACATCAAGCGTGAGTATCTGACTGCCGATATGATTGCCTTGCGCGTTGATTTGGTCGTTTGCCATACTGCCGCCCGAGCGCACAAGAAAGGCATTGACAAAGGCGTGGAAGTCGTTGCCGAGGTCGCCGTACTTGGGCGAGTAGCCGCCCCATTGCGCCACGTGGTGGAACTCGTAACTCAGGTTCACGGGCAGCCGTCCGCCAATGCGTCCGCCCAGCCACTTGTGGTGCACCAGTCCTTTGCTGATATAGACGTTGTCCGCCTGCCAGAGATGGCTGATACCTCCGCGCACTTCCACATATCCGTACAGTCCGGGGAAGGCAGTCCATTGGTCTATGCCTATGCGCACTTGCGGCATGGGATGGGCATTGTAGGAGAAGAGCAGCCCACCGCCGCTCAAGAGCGGGTCGGGCACTCCGTATTGTTCGGGTTGGATTCCGAGCGTGATATCAATAATGTACAGGCGCGCGTGCGCATACGCGAGGTTGGTGTAGCCCGTGCCGAGGGTATTCATAGCGGGCAGCACGGCATCGGTCCGGCTTTGCAGCCGCCCCGTGAGCGTAACGGCAAAGTCATAGTCACACCAACGGTTGGGACGGGTAGCGGGTTTGATGATGCCCGCTGTGAGATTGCCGCTGAACGGTGAGGCAGCGATGTCGCCATGGCGGTTGGTTTGCAACCAGAAAGGTGCGGTGGAGCCATACGATGCCACGCCGCTGAGTGAGGCGGTGTAGAAGAGCGTGTCGCGCGCCGTGTCCTCATGCGCCATGGGTAGCGGCCACCAGTCCCACGCGAAGGCAGGACAAGCGGTGAGCAGGAGCAGGGGCAATATGTGGCGTAACTTATTCAATACGATAGAGTTGCGAGTGGATATGTCCGTTGATGTCTTCGCCTAAGCCGAAGTAGATATGCCCGTCAATGGTGAAAGCCACGAGGTTCTCCGCCTCGCCGTAAGGCATAGTGCCGCAGGTCTCCCAGTCGTTGGTTTCGGGGGAGAAACGGAGAATATCGGCATAGAGATGCCCCGAGGTGAGTGCGCCACCCCAATAGCGTCCGCCGAAGACATAGACATACCGGCTATTGGCGGTGCAAGCCGAGAGGAACCGTGCGCCGTCGGGCATAGAATGGTGCTTGGTCCAATGGTCGGAGGTGAGGTCGGCTTCCCACCACTGGTCGAGGTTGGCAGTGTTGAACCCGCCGCCGAGGAAACAACGGTTTTGACACATAGCGCCGAAGACTCCGTGACCGGATTTCGCGCGGTGGTGGTCGTCCTCGAGCGTGGTCCACGTGTCGGTGGGAATGTCGTAGATATTGATGTCGCGACTGAAACCGGGTCCCGACGGATAGATGGCGTAGATGCGGTCGCCGATGAGGTAGGGGATAGGGCGGACGGTGTTGGTGGTCGGGAAATCGGCAAGGCGTTGCCAGTCGCCCGTTGCGGGGGTGTACCGCCAGAAGTCGCGGAGGTAACTCGGGTCGTTGTACGCCCAACCGTTGAAGCCCATGCCGATGTACACGTGTTCGCCCGCCACCTGTGCCATAGCATGCACGCGGGGCTGGAGCGGCGTCTCGCCGAGGTCGCTCCATGTGTCGGACGCGGGGTCGTAGCACCAAAGGCGGTTGCTGCGGGTACCCGTGGAGTCTCGTCCGCCGAAGATGTAGCCCTTACCCGCATACGTAAAGGCAGTCGCCGAGGCGCGTGGCGAAGGCATGTCCGCACAGCGCGTGACGGGCACCTCGATGTCGGGGGTGCGGTGGCAGGCGGTGAGGGCAAAGAGCACCAAGAGGAATATGTAGGTCTTTGTTTTTATATGCTATCGGGTTTTGAGGGGTGCGGGGATGTGTTGCGGGTATTTTCCTAATTACCGCGGACGAGAGAGCACCCCATTTCGCCCACGGGGCTCATTGGGACCCCGCAGAGCGTCCGCGTCCCCGGCGTGGGTCTGGTATATTTGTCGCGGGGCTATCGGGGGTCTGTCGCGGGTCGTCGGTCAATCTACACGGGTCTTTTTCTTGAGTTCGAAGTCGCGTCCGAGGTAGTTTTTGCGGACAATGGGGTTGGCTGCGAGTTCCTCGGGCGTACCGTGGAAGAGGATTTTCCCTTCAAATAGCAGGTAGGCGCGGTCGGTAATCATGAGCGTCTCGTCCACGTTGTGGTCGGTGATGAGAATGCCTATGTTCTTGTCCTTCAAGCGCCACACGACGTCCTGGATTTCCTGCACCGCGATGGGGTCAACGCCCGCGAAGGGTTCGTCCAGCATCACGAATTTCGGTTCGATAGCCAGGCAGCGGGCTATCTCGGTGCGTCGGCGTTCACCGCCCGAAAGCCGGTCACCGAGGTTCTTGCGTACGTGCCCGAGGTTGAACTCGGTGATGAGTTGCTCCAACTTCTGCTTCTGGTACTCCTTGGTGAACTTGGTCATCTCGAGCACGGAGGCGATGTTGTCCTCCACGGTCATCTTGCGGAAGACGGACGCCTCCTGCGGCAGGTAACCGATGCCCCGTTTGGCGCGCTCGTACATGGGGAGGCGGGTGATGTCCTCGTCGTTAAGGAAAATTTTGCCGTTGTTGGCGGTGATGAGCCCCGTGGTCATGTAGAACGTTGTGGTCTTGCCCGCGCCGTTTGGACCAAGCAGACCGACAATCTCGCCCTGCTCAAGGTAGATGCTCACATCGTTCACCACGGTGCGTTTGCCGTATTTCTTGATTAAATGTTCTGTTCTCAGTATATCCATGTTCGCTCTTGTGGGCTGTCCTGTCGCACTCCTTATATATAGGGGTCGAATTCGACCCCTATCGGGAAAGAGAGGTGCTGATATTTACTTTTGTTAGTATTTGTATGGGTCGCCTATCCCTTGCGCATCCCTTGTGTATCCCTTGCTGTTTGGCACGGTGAAGACGGGGGTGAGTAGGGGCTAATTTGGATTATTAATTGTTAATTCCACGGGGCAATGGTCGGAGTGGACGGCGTCCTGCAAGATACGTGCACCTGTGATGCGCGGGCGGAGAGGTTCGCTGACCCAGTGGTAGTCAATACGCCAGCCTGCGTTGCGCTCGCGGGCACCAAAGCGGTAACTCCACCAACTGTACTGCTCGGGGCGGGTGTCAAAGAGGCGGAACGAGTCAATCATGCCGCTGTCCTGCCATCGGTCCATCCATTCGCGCTCTTCGGGCAGGAAGCCGCTGACGCCGACCTGCCGCTCGGGGTGGTTGATGTCAATGGGCTTGTGGCAGATATTGTAGTCGCCGCAGACGATGATGTTGGGGCGCGTCTGGCGCAGCAGGAGCGTCCATTTGAGGAAGGCCTCGAGGAAGTCCATCTTGAACTCCTGACGGACGCCGCCCGTGGTGCCGCTGGGGATATAGACGCAGACCACCGTGATGTCGCCGAAATCGGCGCGGAGCACGCGCCCTTCGCAGTCGTAGCGGGGGTTGCCCATGCCCGCGATGACGCGGTCGGGCTGCGTCTTGCTGAAGATGGCCACGCCCGAATAGCCCTTCTTGTCGGCGGAGTGAATGTAACTGTAGTAGCCGAGTTCCTGCATGGCGAGGGTGTCAATCTGCTCGGGCTGCGCCTTGCTCTCCTGGATGCAGAAGATGTCGGGGTTCTCCTGACGGAGCCAGTCGAGGAGCCCTTTGCCGATGGCGGCGCGGATGCCGTTGAGGTTGTAGGAGATAATCTTCATTGGCATCAGGGGATGACGATTTTACGGCTGCCGCCGGTGGTTTGCAGGATGTAGGTGCCACGCGGGAGGTCGGCGGTGGAGGTGGTGTTCATGCGCGCGCCGAGGACGTTGTAGATAGCGAGGATAGCGGCATCGGGAACGACGGAGACGTTGGTGGTCGGGGTGGCACTGCCGAAAGTGAAGGTGATGATGCCGTCTGTTTCTTGGATATTGCTTATGGCATGGTTGCCCAGTCCGCTGTAGGCTGTCGCGCCTGCAGGGAAGAGGTCTGTGGCTTTGCCCCAATAGCCATTCTGGAGGTTATAGTTACTTTGATTGGGGGCTTTGCCATCTGCCTCAATGAGATCCACGCCCATGCTGCTCGAGGTATTGTTGACGGTGTTGTAAAGCCACTTGCTGTAAGAGTAGTTTATCTTGGTGAGCATCAGCCCATGCCCGGGGAGGTATGTGTCGAGCCCCGTCTGCTGGCGGTTCTCCAGTATATAGAAAGTGGAGGGCGACGGATCGTTGCCTATGAGGTTGTGCTCGTCTGTCTCGGAGATGAGAAGCACCTCGTTGGTGGAGGCAAGGTCGTGGAGCACGACCTCTTCGTCGGCGGTGAGGACACGTGGCGTCGCCCAGCCCATGAAGAAACGCTCGTAGCCCGAGTAGTTGGGCGGAGTGTTGCCGTCGTTGTTGTAGGGTCCATAGTCCATAACATCCCATGCGCCAAGGGTCTTATGGGTAGTACGAACCTCGGATGTGATGTAGAGGTCGGGCAAGCCCAGAACATGGCTGAACTCATGGCAGAAGGTGCCGATGCCGTCGTGCACCTCGGAGATGCTGCTCATCTCGTTGCTGCAGGCGTAACTGTCCACCTGTTTGTCGTCGATAATACATGTCGTATTGGCTGCTGTCAGGCTGTAGGCATGGGGCCATATCGTGTTTGCACTGCCGCCATCCGCCTCACCGTAGCCTGCGTAGAAGACATAGACGAAGTCCACGTAGTCGTCGTTGTCATTGTCATAAAGGGTGAAATCCACATTGTATTCACTCTTGGCCAGTTCGCACGCCTCTTGAATCATCTTCTCGGGATTCTTGTCGTTGCCATTCCTGTCGTTGGCGCCGTAGTATGACATCCTTTGGCTGACAGTAACGGGTCCGACCACATCGAACTGCGGGTGGTACTGGCGGTTGGACGCCTCGTAGAAATACTCGCGTGCAGAACCTTTGGAGGTGATGTCAAGACGCTCACCGCCGTAGGTGTAGGAGTATGCGCGCGTGTAGTTCTGCCCGTTGATCATGCTGTCCATTTCGGCTTTGGTAGTGGTGAAAGCCTTATCCTGGAAGTTGACCAATATGATAAGTCCACGGGGAGCGATGTTGAGGGGCGTGGCTTTGGTGGTCTGCTGCGGCAGGCGACGAGGGGAATGGGCACGGCGTGCCTGTATCTGCTCGTCGGTAAGGGCAGGAATGACCTCGTAGTTGCCCTGGGCATTGAGGGCTACCCACTCGCCCTGCCCGTTGGTCAGCCAGTGGAAATGCTCATCGCCGTGAGCAAATACGGTGAGGGTGGTGCCGTCGGCTTGCGTGACAGTGCGCCCCGTGCGGCGGGCAGGAACTGCATATATACAAAGTGCTGTAGCACAGCAGATTACTAATGATACTATCTTCTTCATCGGGTTTGTTGTTTTTAGGGTTATACTCATTTCCTTAGGTAAGTCTCTGTCAATACAATATCACCTCTTTCTTCACGCCATGCTTCTCCAGCCATGCCGTTTCGCGGGCGGTACGCCGCTCTTTGTTGTGTGCCTGTTTGCGGGAGGAAATTACTTTGCCCGTGCAGTTGGTGGTGGCATAACAAAGGCGTCCGTGCCTGTCCTCTATCACCTGCCAACCGTCCAAAGTCATGGTCCAGTGCATGCGCTCATCGCCACGCAGATAAGTTTGCAGCGTGTCGCCATCGGGTTGCACGCGCTCTATCACGCCCGGGTAGGCGGGTACTCCGCGATGAGGAGGCACTTTGGCATAACAAATTGTCAGTGAGGCACATAGTGCCAATAGGATACTTATCTTTTTCATATCAGTCTTTGTTGGCTTCTTTTACCTTCTTGAACAGGTTGCTGGCAAATACGAAGTCGTTAAGTGCTTCGTTATCAGCATGAAAGATGTCGTGCCGGCTGCCCTGCCACTCCTTGACACCGTTCTTGAGGAAGACGATATTGTCACCTATCTCCATGATGGAGTTCATGTCGTGGCTGTTCACCACAGTGCAGATGCCATACTCACGGGTGATGTCCTGTATCAGGGCATCAATGATAAGGCTCGTCTTGGGATCGAGACCTGAGTTGGGCTCGTCGCAGAACAGGTACTTGGGGTTCAGGGCAATGGCACGCGCTATCGCCACACGCTTCTGCATACCGCCGCTTATCTCGCTGGGCATCAGCGCGAAAGCCCTCTCGGGCATGTTCACACGGGTCAGGCAGAAGCGCGCGCGCTCCACCATCTCGTCGTGGGACATCTGCGAGAACATCTCCAGCGGGAACATCACATTCTCCTGCACGGTCAGGCTGTCGAACAACGCCGATCCCTGGAACAGCATACCCACTTCACGGTGCAGCATACGCACCTCTTTCTCCTTCATCTCGGCGATGTTGCGCTGTCCACGGGTGGGGTAAGTGGTGTCGTAGATTATCTGCCCTTCATCAATTGTGTGCAAGCCAATCATCGACTTCATCAGCACCGTCTTACCCGAGCCCGACTGACCGATAATCATATTCACTTCGCCGTCGTGAAAGTCCGCGGAGATATGGTTCAGCACCACGTTTCCGTCGAAACTCTTGACGATATCCTTCACTTGTATCATGTCAATTCAGCATTAAATTGGTGAGAACCACATCCATCAAAAGTATCACAATACTGCTGTTAACCACGGCTTTCGTACTTGCCTTGCCCACTTCCAGCGCGCCGCCGTAGGCGTAGTAGCCATAGTATGAAGACATGCTCGCGATGATGAACGCGAACACCACCGTCTTGATGAACGAATACCACACATAGAACGGTATGAACGCGTACTGGATACCTATAAGGTACTCGTCCACCGTCAGCACATCGGTCAGCGCACTGATGGCGTATCCGCCGCACAAACCCGTGAACATCGACAGCGTCACTAATAGCGGCATCATCACCATAAACGCCACTATCTTTGGCAATATCAGGTAGTTAGCAGAATTAACGCCCATGATTTCCATGGCGTCTATCTGCTCCGTGATGCGCATAGTGCCTATCTCCGACGCGATGTTAGACCCCACTTTGCCCGCCAACAGCAGACACAGAATCGTACTGGAGAACTCCAACAATATACAGTCGCGCGTTACAAGCCCTGTAGTGTAGGTGGGCAGGAGCGGGTTCTCGGTATTCAGTTTGGTCTGCATGGTCATAATCGCGCCCATAAACACACTGACAATCAGCGTGATGAGTATCGACTGCAAGCCTTGTTTCTCCATCTCACGGCTGGTCTGCCGCCAGAACATCCGCTGCCTGTCGGGCAACCGGAACACCCGTCCCATCAGCAGGCAGTACTCGCCTATGTGCTCTAAAATCTTCATATTTTGTGCGTTTAGATATCTAAAGACCGCAAAGTTACACTTTTTTTTTCATTCCCACAAATGCTCATCCTCATACGAAGGTTTCGACAAGGTCCGCAGAATATCATACTAATCACATACTAATAACATACTAATCACATACTAATCTCATACACTTAGCCCGACAAAAGCAGTGCAAAAACAGGCAGCACGAACAGAGACATACAGGAGAACATTCCATGAACAGCAAGGCAAAATCGGGCAGACAAAGAGCGTATTACCTGTCATTCACCCCGTATTTGTGCATTTCACCCCATTTAAGGGGTAATTAATACCTTAAATTGGTGGCGCACACCTATTGTTTGTAAAAGCGGAATAAATGGGGTAATTTTGTATTATTCAAATCCAAACTGAAAACAAGGAACAGGTGAATAATTGATAATTAACAGAATACGTATGAAAAGTACAGACCATTATTTTACCCTTATCCAAGAGGTGATGAAGGGGAATTGGAATGCCCCTGCGCTGACGGATTATGACGGTGACCACTCGTACACCTACGGGCAGGTAGCAGAACAGGTAGCCCGTTTGGAACTGATGTTCGAGCACTTGGGAATCGGTGCAGGCGACAAGGTGTCGATATGCGGAAAGAACTGCGCAAACTGGGGCTTGGCTTTCCTTGCCACTCTGGCACACCGCTGTGTGGTAGTGAGCATATTGCCCGATTTCACCACAGAGAGTATCCATGAGTTGGTGCGTCACTCCGACTCGAAATTGCTATTCGTCAGCCCGGCAATCATGAAACGTTTGGACGCAGCACAGATGTCGCAGTTGGTAAGTATCGTATCGCTAGATGACTTCTCCTCGATAGCAGGACAAGCAGTTTCGCCCGATTTCATCGACACTTTGATGAAAGAGCGCTACCCGAAAGGGTTCTGTATCCGTGATGTGCATTATCCGACCGAAAACTTCGATGAATTGGCACTTATCAACTACACATCGGGTTCGACGGGTTCGCCCAAGGGTGTGATGCTGACCCACAGAAGTCTGAGCGCGAATGTGGTGTACGGTCAGACGAATATCCCCAACCACCCCGGACAAAGTATCGTAAGCATTCTGCCGCTTGCGCATATGTTCGGTATGATGTTCGAGTTGCTATACCAGATGGCAGGCGGTACGCATATCAACTTTATCACACGCAATGTGACGGCTCCGATTATGCTCAAGGCATTCCATGATGTGCAGCCTTACATGATTTTGACGGTGCCATTGGTGATAGAAAAGATATTCAAGAAGAGCATTTTCCCTGCCATTCAGAAGCAGCCCGTGAAGACGCTGTGGAATATGCCGCTGATTAACCGCCCGATTCGCAGAAAGGTTTATCAGAAGTTGATGGACGCTTTCGGCGGCAAGTTGGAGATACTGATTATCGGTGGCGCCGCCCTCAACGGCGATGTGGAGAAGTGTCTGAAACAAATACATTTCCCGTATACATGCGGCTACGGAATGACCGAGTGCGGTCCGCTGGTGTGCTATGCAAACTGGCACACCTACGCGATGAAATCGTGCGGACGTGTGGTTGACCACCTCGAATTGCGTGTAAACAGCGATAACCCGTATGAGAAAGAAGGTGAGATATTGTTGCGCGGCTCGGGCGTGATGTTGGGCTACTACAAGAACCAACAGACGACAGAGGAAGCCTTTCTGGACGACGGCTGGATGCGTACGGGTGACGTGGGTGTGATTGACCATAAGGGCAATGTGTTCCTTCGCGGGCGCGTCAAAAACATGCTTCTCGGGTCGAACGGGCAGAACATCTATCCCGAAGAAATCGAAGACAAGTTGAACTCACTGGACGGCGTAGTGGAGTCGGTGGTCGTAGAGCGCAACGGCAAATTAGTAGGGCTCGTGTTCCCCGACACAAGCGCGGGCGACAAGAGACAGATAGAGCAACTGATGAAAGAGAATCTGAAGCGCCTGAATGAATTGCTACCCAACTATGCCAAGGTGGCAAGCATTGAATTGGTGGACCAAGAGTTCGAGAAGACTCCGAAGAAGTCGATAAAGAGGTTTATGTACAAATAAAAACTACTGACACTCAAGTTAATAGGGGTTGCCTATCCATAAGGCGACCCCTATTTGTTTGGGTGTTCTTGCTCTGCAAGCCACATGCGGTAATCATCTATGGAGAAATGCGTGTTGAGCAACCGGAAATTGGCGGTTGTGATACTGACTGGTTGCGTGTTTTCTGCAGAAAAAATGTCGATGAAATCAGGATTTTTCGACAATAGACCGCTATACCATTCCGCTTCGTCCATGCTCTCGAAGCCTAATATCTGCAAGGCACTCTGCCCCTGTGCAAACGCGGGGATGGTCTTCAAATCGAAGTCCTTAATCATAAACTGCGTGAAGTTGAACAGGGCAACACGATAAAGCAGTTGGTTGAGTTGCTTTTCGTCTTGCGGTATGGTCAAGACCACCAGCGAAGGTTGCATCCTGTCTGCATCAAACTGAACCACAGTGTCTTGCACAGGCTCCTCTGTCTGTTCCGTTGCGCGGCGGTCCTGCAACGAAGCCATCGTGCCACCTGTCTGACTCTCCATACCCTGCCCCATCATGGCGAGCATATTCTTTGCCATTGCGCCCAACTCACTCTCCGGATAGCGCGCTACCATGTCTTGCAGTTGGAGTATGAAAGCATCCTGACCGTCAGTCTTTGCCACCGCGATGGCATTCAAGAACAAGAAGCGTGGCATCAGCGGGGTCAGCGGATAGTGCTCCTCGGCGTATAATTTATTCGCCTTAACGGCGGCAAAGTTGCTTTGGGTGTAGTCTTTATACGTGGCTTCATACAACGAATCCTGTTCGATAGCCATATGACGAAGGCGGTCGAAATAATCGGGTTGTGATACTATCATCGCCTCGTTGGATTCGGGGAAAAGTGTCAGTATATCCTGTTTGTACTGCTCGGCATCATCATCGCGGTGTTCCTTGAGGGCTGTAAGATATTGCATATAGTACAAGTTCAACAGACGCTCATCGCGTGGGAAGCGGCGGCAGAATTCACGGAAAGTCTCATCGCTCATGGCGCGATCGCCAACCTTGTCGCGATAGATATACACCATATTATATAGCGCATTGGCTATCAAAAGATTGGATTGGTGGAAATCCTCGTCAGTTTTTGGTATCTGCTGAAGGTAGTATTCAGGTTTGTGGTTGTCCGTTTCCATGGGGGAAGGTGCAACCGTTTTTGTTGTATCCATGCCGATGGAATCGGGCAACAGTGCATCTTCATCATCTTCGTTTGAAGAGTCCGTGTCCATAAAAGAACTGGTGGTTGTCTTGCTCAAGCGCCGCCAGTTGTCCTCCAACGAGCGATTGCCCCATTGCGTTCTAAAGGTTTGTTTGCCAGAACGTATGAGTTGCGGGTTGTAGAAATACCAAGATGCGTTGGCAGCACTATTGCCAATCATATTGGACGTGTTCACACTACGTGGTCCGCCATCATTTTCCGCCTCGCGTGCCACCTGCTCTGCCCGAAGTTTCTCCTCTTCCTCGGCGCGGATGAGTCGCGCAATGATAGAGTCCACCACCACACGCTGCTCATCGGGCGTGAGCATCGCCAGCCGTTGCAGCGAGTCTTGCAGTTGCACGGTGTTGTACTCCACCACCAACTCATCCAACGTTCCGGAAAGGCGTTGAATGCGTGCATATTGTTCACTTTCGGCGGAAATAATCCGGGTCGCTTCTTTGTAGCAAGGCCCCGCTTTGATATAATTGCGCTGACTATAATAAATGTCACCTGCCGTAATGAGGACGGATGCCTTGTTCAGCCCGTTTTGTGTGCTTTTTTCTATTGCCAATTCGTAGTTTTGCAAGGATTTGACGGTGTCTTTCCGCGCGAGATAGACGTTACCAATAGCACCATATATCTGGTCCAACTTGTCCTTATTTTTGTCCTGGCGCGCCATTTTGGTCAATTCCTTGAGGGCGGCGGAGAGGTTATCTTCCAGTTGCGCCCTGCGCAGGCGCGCATTGAAATCCATTTCGTTGGAAGGTTGCATTTTGAGCACTTTGGTGTATGCATCGCGCGCCTCCGCTCTGTTGCCTTGCATCTGGTAGATTTGCCCCAGAACGAATTGAAAACGAGGGCGGTTACCTTTCCGATCCTCGTCCTTCATGGCTATTTTGATGAACGGGACAGCCTCTTTGTATTGCTTGGTTTTCAACAATATATCCGCACTGACCGCCGAGTAGAGAGATGCGTGCTTGTTGCTGAGATTATCCACCTGCACCTTGCTGAGCACATCCTCCGCCTCGTATAGCCAGCCCATTTCGGCATATGCGCGTGCCGTCCATAGTTGGCAGCGTGCGACCATATCCTTGTCGGTGGCATAGTGGCGGGCTATATAATTAAAAGTACTGACACTGCCGAGGAAATCACCCTTGTGAAACTCCGCCATACCCAACATCAGCCACGCATTGCCCATCTGATTGTTGAATTCTTCCTGGTGCAGCCAAGCCTGGTATTTAGGGTCTTTTTGCTTCTTATAGTCTATTTTAGGCCGCGCCTTGATGCTATGCAGTTTGATACATTTGCGGCACTTTTCGATGGTCTTGTCCATCTGCGACGCAGCCGCTTCCGCCGCCTTGTGGTTGGAGACGGGATAGAGATTTATGATAGTGGAATAATCGTCCTCATTAGCATCACGAATGGCTTTCTCCCCCTCATCGAACGCCACTTGCCCGTTGAAATAGATGTTGTACTTCGTTTTCATCTGATGATAATTGCGGGTTGCCCACGTGTTTTTTTGTGTGGAACACGAGGTCAATACGCCGATGAAAACGGTCAAAAGTGCTATGTATATGCGTGTATACTTCACTTATTGGAGTCCTTTTACGTGACTGGGTGCCGGTACAAAATCTTTCAGATAGAATGGTTCAAAATATGCCATCTGTTTCACATCCAGCCGCCGTGCAGTTTCCCTTTCCGCCAACTCGCCCATCCATTGGGCAGAGGGCACGATATTGTCGATGAAACGGGCATTTTTGTGCTGTATCAGAGGCTTGCATTTGGCGGCGCCGTCGCCGAAAAACCAAATAGCATCACTTTGGTCTAACTGCTGCGCAAAAGAGTATCCGTCAATCACTTTTGCCTCGATTTCACCGATGCGCTGCAGAGTACAAGGCTCATACATAGCCGTATATACCTCCATTCGGCGCGCGTCAATCATCGGGCACAACAGAATGCTGCCATCCCCATCATGCTCAACCACGGCCTGTGCGGCTGCTTTGCAGAGCAATTGCAGCGTGTCGATGGGGATTAGAGGGACATTCAACCCATAGCAGATTCCTTTTGCCGTACTGGCCCCTATTCGCAACCCCGTATAACTGCCCGGACCTTCCGACAATGCCACCGCCTCTATGTGCAATCCGTGCTCGCGGGCATAACGCAGCAAATCATCGATGAACAACGGCAAATCGTGTGCATGGTTGGCACCACACGTATTTTCTTTGACTACCAGCGGCTTGCCATCCACCGTGATGGCGGCAGAGCAACAGGATGTAGAAGTCTCAATATTCAGTATGGTCATACGGGCAAAATGTATCTGTTTGAACTCGCAAAGGTACGTTTTTTTTTGTAAACCCGAAAATATTTTGTAACTTTGCCCATAAATATAATTCGGTTATGAAGAATATCGTTGTTTTTACAGGGGCAGGAATATCTGCCGAAAGCGGGTTGGGAACCTTTAGGGACTCCGATGGATTGTGGGAAAAGTACCGCATAGAGGATGTGTGTACCCACGAGGCGTGGCTGCGCAATCCCCAGTTGTGTGTAGATTTCTACAACGCACGCCGCCGCGACGTGCTGGGCGCCAAGCCCAATGAGGCGCATTATGCCATTACACGTCTGCAAGAAGCCATCCCCGCCACCCGGATTATCACACAGAATATAGACGACCTGCACGAGCGCGCGGGCAGCAAAGACGTTATCCACCTCCACGGTGAAATCACAAAATTGCGCTCCGAGAAGGACGATACCGCCACAGTACCTCTGCAAGGTTGGGAGCAACATTACGGCGACCGCCACCCAGACGGCTCGCTGCTGCGCCCGTATGTGGTGTTCTTTGGAGAAGCGGTACCCTATTTCTCCGTGGCATGCAGCGTGGCGGCAGAGGCAGATATCCTGGTCGTTGTCGGGACATCGCTCAATGTATACCCCGCCGCGTCTCTGTTGCAGTATGCCCCGGCTTCATCGGAGATTTACATGGTGGACCCGGGGCATCCCGAATTGGGGATATACAAAAACCGCGTGCAACTGATACAGGAAAAGGCTTCCACAGGCGTCCCCAAACTGGTGGATTCGCTAATCAACAAGTACGCCACGGAGAAATAACCCGCGATAGACTCACGACAGACCCCCTATCCTAAAACCAACATATAACTATCCATAACATTTTCGGGAAGGGCGTAATGTTTGAAAGAGTACAACCATGGCATTTGAGAAGAAGGAGCCGCTAGGTGACCGTAATTTCCCAGACGGAACGGAAAAAGGACAAAGTATTGCATATATGCAAAAAAAGTTGTACCTTTGCAGGCTTTTGGTGTCACCAAACAAATTCCGGTGGCATATGACAAATCGTAAATACATATAGAGAACGATATAATGGAAGAATTGGAACAACAAGAGAAGTATGACGGCTCGAGCATCCAAGTGCTGGAGGGTTTGGAGGCAGTGCGCAAACGCCCTGCGATGTATATCGGCGACATCTCGCAGAAGGGTCTGCACCACCTTGTATATGAGGTGGTGGACAACTCGATTGATGAGGCGTTGGCAGGCTTTTGCAACCATATAGAAGTTACTATCAACGAGGACAACTCGATATCGGTACAGGATAACGGACGCGGTATCCCCGTGGATATGCACCCAAAGGAGCACAAGAGCGCATTGGAGGTCGTGATGACCGTGTTGCACGCCGGCGGTAAGTTCAACAAGGACAGCTACAAGGTGTCAGGCGGTTTGCACGGCGTGGGTGTGAGTTGTGTGAACGCCCTCTCGACAAAGATGCACGTGGAGGTGTACCGCGACGGCAAAATCTATATGCAGGAGTACGCCAAAGGCAAGCCCACCTGCCCCGTGCATGAGATAGGCACCTACGGCAGCGAGCGCGGCACGGGCACCTTCGTGCAGTTCTGGCCCGACGGCAGTATCTTCACCGAGACCGTTTACCAATACGACATCCTCGCCAACCGTATGCGCGAGTTGGCATATCTGAATGCCGGTGTGAAGATAACCCTGACGGACAAGCGTCACCCCATCACCGCAGAGCCGAAGCCGTTGTCGGAAGGCGAAGTGCCCGCCGACTTGGCAGGCGTGGTAGCCGCAGACGGCAAACGCTACAAGGGTGAGGTGTTCTATTCGGAGAAGGGCTTGAGCGAGTTTGTACGCTATATCGACAACACCCGCACGCCGCTTATCTCGGAGGTTATTCACCTCAATACCGAGAAGTTCGGCACCCCCGTGGAGGTGGCGATGATTTACAACACCGACTTCAACGAGAATGTACACTCGTACGTGAACAATATCAACACGATAGAGGGCGGTACCCACGTGGCAGGCTTTCGCGCCGCGCTCACGCGCGTAATGAAGAAGTATGCCGAGGACAGCAAACTGCTGGAGAAAGCCAAACTGAAGGACAAGGACGGCAACTCGACTATCGACCCCAACGACTTCCGTGAGGGATTGACGGCGGTTATCTCCGTGAAAGTGGCAGAACCGCAGTTCGAGGGACAGACCAAAACCAAACTCGGCAACTCGGAGGTGGCAGGTATGGTGTCTGCTGCCGTGAGCGAGGCGCTGACGAACTATCTGGAGGAGCACCCCGATGACGCCAAGAAGATTGTGGAGAAAGTGATACTGGCTGCACAGGCGCGTATCGCTGCCCGCAACGCCCGCCAGAGCGTACTGCGCAAGTCGCCCCTCAGCGGCGGCGGGTTGCCCGGCAAACTGGCTGACTGCGAGAGCAAAGACCCTGCCGAATGTGAATTGTTCCTCGTTGAGGGAGACTCCGCAGGCGGTACGGCAAAGACCGGACGCGACCGCAAGCATCAGGCTATTCTGCCTTTGCGCGGTAAGATTCTGAATGTGGAAAAAGCCATGGAGCACAAGGTATTCGAGAGCGAGGAAGTGCGCAATATCTTCACCGCCCTCGGTATCACTTTCGGCACAGAAGACGACCCCAAGGCGTTGAACCTGAGCAAGATACGTTACCACAAAGTAATCATCATGGCGGATGCCGATGTCGATGGCGCGCATATCGCCACGCTGATTATGACGCTGTTCTTCCGCCACATGAAAGAGGTGATTGAGCAGGGGCACCTCTATATCGCAATGGCACCTCTGTATATGTGCTCGAAGGGCAACTACAAGGAGTACTGCTGGAACGACCAGCAACGCCACGATTTCATTATGAAGTACGGCGGCGGTGACGAGAAACTGATTAAGACCCAGCGATATAAAGGTCTTGGTGAGATGTCCGACGAGCAGTTGTGGGAAACCACTATGGACCCCGCACGCCGTCTGCTGAAGAAGGTGACCATCGAGAATGCGGCAGAGGCTGACCATACTATCGCAATGCTGATGGGCGATGATGTCGCTCCGCGCCGCGAGTTTATTGAGGAGAACGCCACCTACGCAAAGATTGACGCCTAATGAATATCGCCGTCTATTGTAGCGCAAAGGACAAGATACCCGAGGACTATCTGGCTTTGGGCGATGTGCTCGGCAAGTGGATTGCCGAGGCGGGGCATACGTTGGTGTACGGCGGAGCCACGGGGGGCATTATGACGCGCGTCAGCGATACCGCCAAGGCGTGTGGCGGTAGGGTGTTGGGGGTTATCCCGCGCCGTATCGTTGAAGCCCACCGGCAAGCCGACAACTGCGACGAACTATACTTCGTTGAGACGATGAACAACCGCAAGGACAAGATGAAAGAATTGTCGGACTGCATTGTCTGCCTCCCCGGCACGTACGGCACCCTGGACGAGATGATGGACGCCATCGCCTCGGGTACGGTGGACGAGCACCGCAAACCCACGTTTGTCCTCAACTACAAGGGCTACTACGACCACATCAAACAGCAGGACGCCTATATGCACCAACTCGGGTTCCTACCGCCCGAAGTGCAGTACGCGCCCGTGTTTGTGGACACAATGGAGCAACTCATCGACGCGCTCACGAACATCAAATTCAAGAAACCACGACGAATCAACAATAAATCTATTACTATATGAACTTGTATCTCAGTTTACTCAGTCGCCAACTGATGACTACGGCGCGATTTGAGGCTCTCCTTGCTGAGCAAGAGTGTACTATTGCGCGTTACCGCACTGCCGAAAAGAGCAAAGAGTTGGCAGAGTATATTGCCCTGGGCAAGGTGGTGCTCACCGATGCATTCCTTGCCAACAAGGACAAACTGCTCCACACCAAGTATGCCGCCACGCCCGAGTGCCAAAAGCACAAGCAACTCAAAGCCTTGGCTAAACGCGCAGAGGTGAAACGCTACCTGAACAACAAAGATGCCGAGAAGACAGAGCAACTGAGCCAGAACGCCATTGTGCAGGAGTACCTCAAGTTGCAAGCCGAGATGCAGACCGAGGAGTTCAAGCAGGCAGACGCTTTCTGGCGCAATCCGCGCCGTTGGTACGACACGCCCGAGTGCAAGCAGGACACCCGCTATGCCGAACTCAATAAGGACCCCGAGATACTCTTCTTCCTCAGCAAAGACCCGAAGCGCATTACTGAACTCGAGCGTTTCAAGCAGGTGTTTGCCGATGATTTCAAGTGGCACAACCTTGCCGACAGTTCGTGGCGCGCAGGCTTTGCCTATCCGAGCAAGGATTTCCAGCCGCACCACTCGTTTGTGAACGAGTTGCAAGCATACAACCGCGGCAAGAATGTAGAGACGCTGAACAACACCTTATATATACGCACGCGTAAGGAGGCTGTCACGGCGCCCGCTTGGGATGCCAAACACGGTATGGTGATGCACGACTTTCAGTACACCAGCGACGTGCTGCAAAACGCTGACAGTATGAGTCTTACTAGTGGCGTGATAATGGTCAAAGCTCGTTGCCGCGGGTTGTTGGACCACGGTATCTACCTCGCAAGCAAGACCTCGCTGCCTGTGGTGTCCGTCTTCGAGTACAATGAGCGCCGTATCTATGTGGGCATACAGACCGAGAAGGGGCAGTTCAAGCAGAAAGTCGGCGGTTTCCAACCCATTGGTTTTGCGGTATATACCCTCGTTTGGAACAGCCGCGAACTCGTATGGTACGTCAATAATATGGAAGTTGCCCGCACCCCCAACACCCTGTCCAACCAGCCGTTGCACATCACCATGCGCACCTTTGCCCCCAAGGGCAAGATGGCAAGCGAGGGGCAGTTGGAGGTGGAATGGATTAAAGTATTCACTGATAATCAATAACCTATGTTCCTCATTGCAGGTCCTTGCGCCATTGAGAGCCGCGACATGGTGATGCACACCGCCGACACGCTCAACCGAGTGTGCCGCGAGTTGGGTATCACGCTCTATTTCAAGTCGTCGTTCGACAAAGCCAACCGCACCTCTCTCTCGGCGCGCGGTGTGGGCATGGAGCAAGGTTTGCAAATCCTGCAGGAGGTCAAGATCACCTACCGCCTGCCCATCCTCACCGACGTGCACGAGTCGTGGCAATGCGCGCCCGTTGCTGAGGTGGCGGATGTGTTGCAGATACCCGCTTTCCTCTCGCGGCAGACCGACCTTTTGCAGGCTGCCGCACGCACAGGCAAGGTGGTCAATGTCAAGAAAGGGCAGTTCATGGCGCCGTGGGATATGCGTGGTGCCATCGCTAAGATAGAAGATGCAACCCCTGCCAACGCTGCCAAACCGCAGATTTGGCTCACCGAGCGCGGGTCTTCATTCGGCTACGGCAACCTCGTTGTGGACATGACCTCGCTGGTCGTCATGCGCCAATACGGATACCCCGTCATCTTCGATGCCACCCACTCGGTGCAGCAACCCAGTAGCCAGCAGGGCGTCACGGGCGGCAACCGTGCGATGGTGCCCTATCTCATGCGCGCTGCCCTCGCGGTGGGCGTGGACGGCATCTTCCTCGAGGTGCACCCCGACCCCGACCATGCCATATCCGATGCGGCTAACCAGGTGTGCCTCAACGACATACGTACCATTCTCGTGCAGGCGTTGGCAG
Organism: uncultured Bacteroidales bacterium; assembly: GCA_934692905.1. GTDB lineage: Bacteria > Bacteroidota > Bacteroidia > Bacteroidales > Paludibacteraceae > Colicola. Next base: position 37,250 of record CAKUUM010000003.1, on the reverse strand, counting down.
AGGACAACCTGCGCCGGCAACTCGAGCAATCCCCCAACCTATGAACTATTCAGACAGAGCCAAACATATATTTTCCGAGGAGATAGGCGAACTCCAACGCCTTGCCGCCTCTATTGACAGCACTTTCGACGAGGTCGTCCGCGTCCTCTACACCTGCAAGGGCAAGATTGTGGTCATGGGCATCGGCAAGACGGGCATCATCGGGCACAAGATGGCGGCATCTTTCGCCTCCACGGGCACCCCGTCCATCTTCGTCAATGCTGCCGAGGCCATGCACGGCGACCTTGGTATGATTGCCGCCGACGATGTGGCGGTGCTCGTCAGCAACAGCGGTGAGACCAACGAGATTCTCAATATCATCGACCCCATCCACCGCATCGGCTGCCGCATCATTGCCATTACGGGCAACCTGCAGTCGCCGCTTGCAGCGCGTGCTGACTACGCCCTCTCCGTCCACGTGGACCACGAGGCGTGCCCCCTCGGCTTGGCACCCACCACATCCACTACTGCCACCCTCCTTATGGGCGACGCACTCATGGTCTGCCTAATGGAGCAACGCCACTTCCGCGCGGAGAATTTCGCTGTCTATCACCCGGGCGGAGCCCTCGGGCGCAAACTGCTCGGGCGCGTCAAAAACTGCATGAGCACCCGCGTACCCCGCGTGGCACTCGCTACGCCTTTCCGCGACCTCGTCTGCGAGATGACCGACAAGCACCTCGGCATGACCATGGTCTATGACCGCCTGCCGCACAACGAGGGGCAGTGCGTCGGCATCATCACCGATGGCGACCTCCGGCGTGCCATACAGAAGTACGACGACCTCCACATCACCGCTGCGGACATCATGACGCCCTCCTACAAGCACATCTGTCAGGACGCCCTGCTCACCGACGCGCTCGCCATGATGGACAAGTTCAACATCACCACACTGGCGGTCACCGAAACGCGCGAGAGCACCGAAATCATCGGCATCATCTCCATTCACCACATCATTGATTTCTGCTAATCCATGATTATCCATTTGCCCGTCACCCTCAGCGAACAGCGTGCCCGCGACCTCGCGACCTCGATAGAAGCCCTCTATCTGCGCCGCCCCGACGCGCATGTTCTCCTCACCAACTGCACCATGCAGACCTTGCCACCCGCCTTGGAGGGCATTGCCACAGCGTGGTGGGCAATGCCTACGGATATGCAACTCTCGTCGCGCACCTATTATCCTGATACATACCGCATTGACATCGGCGACACCTACATCGGGGGCGACGGGCGCAACCAACTGATGGTTGCCGGACCTTGTGCCGTGGAGAGCCGCCAGCAGATAGAGCAGTCCTGCCAAATGCTTGTCAGTCAGGGCATTCGCGTCCTGCGCGCAGGCTGCTACAAGCCCCGTACCTCCCCCTACACTTTCCGCGGATTGGGCGAAGACGGTCTGAAACTCCTCGCCGAGATGCGCGACAAGTACGGACTGCTCATCGCCACCGAGATGCGTGACGCCTCGCACGCTGACAAGGTAATCCAATATGCTGATATTGTGCAGATTGGAGCCAAATCGATGTACGACCATGCGCTCCTCACTGCCGCCGGCGAATGTGGCAAACCCGTCATCCTTAAGCGTGGCTTTGGCACCACCTTGCAGGAGTTTATGGACGGCGCGGACTTCATCATGAGTTGCGGAAATAATCAGGTCATTCTCTGTGAGCGTGGTATTCGCACTTTCGAGACCAAAACGCGTTTCACGCTGGATTTGTGCGGTGTCGCGTGGATCAAGCGGCATGCCAACCTGCCGATTATCCTTGACCCCAGCCACGCTATGGGCTATAATTATGGTGTCAGCGACCTGGCACGTGCCTGCACGGCAATGGGCATCGACGGTCTCCTGATAGAGACCCACCCCAATCCCTCCGTGGCGAAGAGCGATGCTCCCCAGCAACTCTCCCACGACCAGTTCCGCGCTATGTATGCCTCCCTTTTGCCCATTGCAGATGCAATAGGCAAAAGTTTGGTCTAAGCGACTTAACGGTTCGCGTACATGGATTCGTAGTATTTCTCGTACTCACCCGAAGTGATATTGTCCATCCATTCCTGATGGTCAAGATACCAACGGACGGTTTTCTCGATGCCCTCCTCGAACTGCAAGGACGGTTCCCACCCCAGTTCACGCTGCAATTTGCGAGAGTCGATAGCATAACGCATATCGTGCCCCGCACGGTCGGTGACGAATGTGATGAGGTCCATATCTTCACCCTCTTTGCGCCCGAGCAGACGGTCCACAGTATTGATAACCACCTTGATAATGTCAATGTTCTTCCACTCGTTGAAGCCGCCGATGTTGTAGGTATCGGCGATGTCGCCTTTGTGGAAAATGAGGTCTATCGCCCGCGCATGGTCCTCCACATACAACCAGTCGCGCACGTTCTCGCCCTTGCCATAGACAGGAAGCGGCTTGCGATGGCGTATATTGTTGATAAACAAAGGTATCAACTTCTCGGGGAACTGGTATGGACCGTAGTTGTTGGAGCAGTTGGTGACGATAGTCGGCATGCCGTAGGTATCATGGAACGCCCGCACGAAGTGGTCGGACGACGCCTTGGAAGCCGAATAGGGGCTGTGCGGGTTGTACTTGGTAGTCTCGGTGAAGAAATCTTCTCCGTATGCAAAATGGTGCATAGCAGATGATGCTGCCGTAGTGAACGGCGACGGAAGTCCCTCAGGATGAGTCAGTTCGAGTGCACCATACACCTCATCGGTAGAGATATGATAGAAACGTTTGCCCTCGTATTTCTCGGGCAGCGACTCCCAATAGAGTTTGGCGGCTTGCAACATCGAGAGCGTGCCGAGCACGTTGGTACGCGCAAAAGTGAACGGGTCTTTGATAGAACGATCCACATGGCTCTCGGCAGCAAGGTGGATAATGCCCGTCACATGTTCCTCTTGCATGAGGGCGTAGATGGTGTCAAAATCACAGATATCCGCCTTGACAAAACGGTAGTTGGGCTTGTCCTCAATGTCTTTGAGATTAGCCAGATTACCTGCGTAAGTAAGTTTGTCCACATTGATAATGCGGTACTCGGGATACTTGTTCACAAAAAGACGAACAACATGGCTGCCGATGAAGCCTGCACCTCCTGTAATAATAATTGTTTTCATACTGATTATTAGTTAGTTATTTCCAATATATAGAATTGATTTTCGTGTCAAAGAAGTTCGACTCACTGCTCTGCCCATCGCCTATTCCGCCACTCAACAGACGATAGCGCGGGTGCTGTCCCCACGATGCAGGCTTGTCTTCAATGCTGGTGTCTTCGCCCGTATCATTATCCACATACGGACGTATCATATTGTGCCACAATCGAATACGCGCCTGACTGCCTGCTTTTGCAAACAACTCGTCCGACGATGCCAACTCGCGTATATACCCCTTGTACCGCTCCTGGAACTCGGGTATCGACATCACCTTGCGCATCAATATACGGTCGCCGTTCAGGCTACCCCAATGCAACATATCCTGCGTACCCGGGTTAATGCCCATTCCGCTGGTTCCCAATGTATTGTCATAGTCAAACGGGATGAAATAGAAGCGGTGGTTTGAGTCAAAATAGAAGAAATAGTTGTTCTGGTTTATCCAATAATCGTCCCACATCCCCACCATCACATTCACAGCGTACGCGCGCAAAAACAAATCCACGTCCATGTGCTGCTCCAACCACGCCTGCAACTCGCTGCTGCCCGGTTTGAGCGGTGTCATACCATTGATAAAGTCCGCCAGTTCCTGCTGCGCGGCCGCCAACTGCGACTTATTGGTTTTCAAGTCATACACGGGGTTCACCCGTCCGTAGTCGTCCGAAATCCCCATACGCGATTTGTCGGCATTGCTCAAATCAGCCCCATAGGCTGCTTTCCACATATTCCCCTTTGTATCAGGTATATACCCCGCCTTCGCACGGTCGTCCAGCCATCCCTTGCGCGGGTTCTCAATCATCGCGTACACGCCCATATACACGGGACGCGCATCACCTTTTATATATACAGACAACCTGCAATATGAGGCATATGGCGCACTCCACACGCCAAAACGGTGGAACAAATCATAGCAATACACCTCCCTGCAATAGGCAGCGTCGTCCTTGTGCCATTTCAGTATCAGTCGGTCGCAGCCAAAGAAACGCTCCCCCGACTCGTACTCCGTAAAACGGATACCGAAATGTGCATGGCGCCACTGTGCCCCATCGCGGTGTACCTCACCATGGTTGCCTTCGGGACGGCGGCGCGAGGTGTTGCCACGCGGACGAAGCCCCACGCTGTCACGATGAAACGTCCTGTTGCCCTTGCCAAATGTAAATTCAGCAGGCACATACAACCCGTTGTTCTCCCACTTGTCGAAGTTGCTGAGGTAGGTATTCCAGTCTTTCTCCGTCACAGCAATCGTGATTTCGGGCAGACTGCTCGTGTCGAACAGATACGCCAAGTTACGCTTCGACGGGTCAAGATTCGTGGTATCGGGCGCAGGCGGCTCCTGAGGAACAGAGTCTCCCGTCGGCGGGTCATCGGGCTCCGGCTCAATGGGGCACACGGCAATGCACCCCGTCATCAGCAAAGCCACCGCCACGCTCCATATCCATCGCCACGCCGTTCTCATAGCACAAACCGTATCTGCTTGAAGTGGTAGGTGCGCACATCACCATTGTCGGTACGGAGCACCAATTCTCCCATCGGGTCCACATCTACCAACTCCGCCATAAACACCTGATTCTCTGTCTTTTCGCCCGCACTTGCCAACGTAGTCGGCGCCACACTCACTTCTCTTTCCACATACGGGAACAGCTCCTCACGCCTATATAAATGCCCCATATACGCCTCTTTCAATGTCTCTCCAAACACCTCCATCCACCTCTTCAACGTCTCCAAATATGCGTCCAACAATACCTGCACATCGTATTCCTGCCCCGTAATCTGCTGCATCGAAACGGGGTTCGGCGCTTTGCTTCTGAACACCAGTTGATTGACATTCAGCCCAATCCCTACTATCGAGTACGCCACACGGCTGCCGAGAAGCGTATTCTCCACCAGTATCCCCGACAACTTCTTGTCGCCATAGTAGATGTCATTCGGCCACTTGATACGCAGCCCCTCTTGGGGCAGGTATTGCGCCAGCATATCCACCATTGCCACCGACACCAGCATCGTCAGATAGAACTGCTCACCCGCCGCCACGTCACAGCGTAGTAGACTGGAAAACAGCAAGTTCTTCCCGTCCTCGCTCTCCCAACCGTTGCCTGCCTGCCCGCGTCCTGCCGTCTGGTAGTCCGTCCGAATCGTGTACAGGTTCGGCAGCGCGTCCGAATACTGCTCCCGCAGCAGCGTCGAGGTGCTATTTGTTTGCCTTATATACATCCAACAGGTATTGTTCAATCACATGTTGTATCTGTCGCGGCTTTGCGTTGGCGCTATTCACCATCACTGCAAACACCCACACCCTGCCGTCGGGCAGAAAGATGTACCCCGCGTAATTCTTCGTGCCGCCAATCGTTCCGCTCTTCGCACACACGCACCCGTGCAACGCCGTTCCCGCCAGAAACGACTGCAAAGTGCCGCTTTCTCCGCTGCGGGGTAGGGACTCCACAAAGGCTCCGCGCTCGTGCGAACCGTACATATACCGCAGAATCTGCACAAACTGCGTAGGCGACACCGCATCTTGCGGAGCCAATCCGCAACCGTCCAGCACACGTGCCGTGCGCAGACTCACACCACGGTTGCGCCAGTATTCGCGCACAAAATCCGAGGCGTTGTGTATCGTGCAAGGCGTTCCGTATCGCGTTCCAAGGGTTCGAAAGAGCATCTCCGCATACAGGTTGTCCGACTTGTGATTGGTGTGCTCGATGATTCTCGCCAAATCCTCGCTCTCGTTGACAAACAGCACGCTGCGCATTGCCCCGCCTATAGGGGCTTCGCTGATGTAAGATGCCTCACCATCCACGGCGATACCGCTCGCACGCAGCACCTTTGTCAGCTCGCGTGCCAGCGTCAGCGGCGGATTGGGCAGGTCGCCCATGACGCCGAATGTCTGCCTGTTCGACGGCACACTTCCCACCAGATACCGGCGGTTGCTATACGGCACTCCGTGCACAAACGCTCCGTCGTAAGATATATGGGTGCAGCGTATATGGTTTTCAAACTCCACCTCGGGCACGCTGGGCGTGGTGTTCAGTACCTCCGCGATGCTGCCCACAGGGCCGCTCCGCAGCACGATATTCATCGTGTTGTCGAGGTACGACAGCGCAAATATCCCGGGCGCATAGTAGTTCCCCGCGTCCTCCCACAGCCACGCAGGGTTCAGCGCATCGGCGTCAAAATACGATGCATCGGCTATCACACGCCCCGTGATGTGCCGAATCCCCGCATCGCGCAACTGCCGTGCCCATTTGTACAGGAACGCTCTGCTGCCCACGTACCTCGAACCGAAAGTCGGGTCTCCGCGTCCTTCTATATACAGGTCACCATGCAGCACGCCGCCGCTGATGTGCCCCGTATAGGTTACGGGGGTCTGGATACGGTAGTCACGCCCCCACATATCGATGGCGGTCGCGGTGGTCAGTATCTTCATCGTGGACGCTGGCGGAATCACGCAGTTCTCGCGGTACGCATCTATTGTATCTCCCGTCTGGTAATCGCATATCAGCACACCCACATTGGCGTCCCGCGTCACAGGGTGCGTCGTCAGCACAGATAATATCAGTAGTAATTTCAACATCTACAATAGTAAATTCAACATCTATCTACAAACACATAAAAAAGGGAGTCGCATCACCGGATGCACACTCTACCGCTTGCAAAGTTACTGCTTTTTCCTCAAATCCGCAACTATCTGTCCACGACCGTCTATTTTCCCACCCCATAAATCGCCCCTATAATAAATCGCCCCACCCCAATAATAGCCCATAATGGTCAAACATTGTTCAAGTAGGCATTATCGGAACTTTTTTGAACGGACGGCTACGCCGTATTATCGCTAATTAGCCACAAATTCCATGTCTTAAAATTAGCGCAACTGACATTCAGCTCCCCTCCTGTGGACAACAAATACTACGGTTTGATGCTGTTGCTATGAAATCTGCGCCTAAGGATTTGGCGCTTCTAATTATTTTTCTTAACTTTGCACCGAAATTACATTTATCATTGAGTGATTAGCAAATTCGTAGTATCATGAAACGGACGTTTTTTTAATCATTTCGCTCTTCATTATGGTGAGCAGTGCATTTGCCGAATATGCAGTAGAGTCTTCCGTCAGCGTGGAGATATCCGCCTTGCGCGATGGTAAGCGACCACCCAACAGGCAAACGTTCAAGATAGAGCAGATACTCACGTTCCATGAACAGGACATGGAACAAGACAGTGTCCGGCTATGGTTACCCGACCCACAAGTGGCAAGTGCTTTCTTGAGTGAAGCACGCGACGACTCCGATATGGAGTTCTGCATATGGGTGGATGGTGTAGAGAATCTCACTTATCGTTTTGATTTGCCGGAACTATATATCCCCAAGCACTCAGATACGGTACATCGTATCGTGCTACGCTATGATTTCTTTGATGACTCTCCTTACCAATATCTCTATCGCACAGATTATGTCCCGTTCTATTCCACCTCGGTATTGTGTTCTTTGGGTTCCTCCTTTTTCTTTTCCGCCAAAGGGATGCATCGCAATGACATTACTGTGCGGACCAATAGTGACGACCTGTATTTCTACTCTACCTGTCCGATGACGCAGACGGCTGAACGGGAGTATCGCTTGGACTTGTCTTCCAATCAGGAAGATGGTGCCATCAATCTTCATTTTTTGGAGAAAAACATGTACGACCATCGTTCTCAAGATATGGGCAAGGTACATTACGATATGTTTGTGCAGAAATTCTACATGGTGGACCATAACGCAGGGACCATTACGGAGATGCACTCCAATCCCGCCGTGGCACAATACGAAAAGGCTGCACGATATGCCATAAATGGGTTGGAAGATTTCTTCCAAGATACTATCCAACGCACATTGTTTATCAATATCGGGGAATACAACTGGCAAGAGGGATACACTTACGGAAAGGCGTATCACTACAATCCTACCATCTATTCGGTGGTCTCCGATTCTTCCGACCTTCGTCGCGATGCACGGGTGCTGACACACGAACTAACCCATTGCTATATGCCCTACTACAATGCCAAGGGAGATTCGGTGGCGTATCTGCTATTTCAAGAATCGATAGTGGAGTACGTGACGAAGCAAGTCTTGTACAGGGGCAATCCTCAGGCATTGGACAGCGCATACACGTGGTGGTACAACAAGTACGTGTCGGAGGAAGAAAGGCAGGTGTCTATCATCACGCAACGCCAAAACAGGGCTAACCGTACGGGTGTCAATACCAGTGCTGTGACCTACTACAAGACGCCCTACGTCCTGCACCGATTCGCGAAACGCATCGGTGAGGAGTATTTCGTCGGGTTGCTAAAAGGCTACTACCGCTATGTCCGTACCGAGAAAGACAATATCACCTCTTTGTCTGACTTTGAGCATTATCTCAAAGCATACGGGGTGAGCGATGAAGACTGGGAGTGGCTGTACAACGCACTATAAATGTAACGATAAATATAGCATTATGAAAAGATACACGTTGATATTGCTCCCACTGCTACTATGTATGGTGGGGTGCAGCCGTCCCAAAACGATTACGCAGACCGTCACTCATGTGCGCGGTGGTTTCCACGGAAACACGCCATGGTACATGGACATGCAGGCAACATGTCTCATTACCGACAACGACTCCATCTGGTTCGTGCGCGCAGACACTACGGAAGAACGGAAACCTGTGTTTATCCTGCTGCAAGGTTCCACGCCTATGCCCCTCATCACCACATACGAGGAACAACGCTGGACAGGACATCTTCATATCTTGGACAGTACTATCATACGCGATTTTCACGTAATAGAAATTGCTATGCCCAACACGCCGTGGATAACTGATTACCGCACTTTGGACGTGCAAAACGCCTATACTCCTACCGGGCAGAATTTCGATTACGACGAGACCTATCGCAGACGCAACCATTTGGATACGTATGTCAGTCGGGCAAATGATGTCGTAAATTATATTTCCAAGCAGGCTTGGGCAGACAGCATTGTGGTTTTCGGACATTCACAAGGGGCATATATCGCCGCTGCTTTAGCCGAAAAAACAGCCACGTGGCGGCAGTAGGTTTCTCTGCCACCAGTCCGTTTGGCAGAGTGCAGGGGCAGACACAGAGTGAACGTATGAAGGTGATAGGCGGCTATCAGACTGAAGAACAGGCGGCTGCGGCGATAGAACGGCAATATGGATTCTTTGCGTATTGCGCCGTCACCGATGACGAGGAGTACATGAAGCACTACAGCGGGGACATGCCAAAAACCATTCTCAGTTTCTCGCAGCCTGTTGTGGAGACGCTTTCACACCTGCGCCAGCCTCTGTTTGTGGCGTATGGCACGAGGGACTTCCATAGTTTGGGGTGCGAAGTACTGCCGATTTACTTTTCGTTGAGCGGGAAACACAACTACCGAATGTGCCCTATGGCAGGACGCGGGCACAACTACGAACTGATACGTGCGGATGGTTCGCCAGACTGGAATGATATGAAGTGGCACGAGGTCACACGGCTGTTCGGGGAGTTTGTACGTGGTGCGGGTAGTGGTTTTGCCAGTTGTGATTAGGTGGCTAACACCTATCCATAGAGCCAAACATATAAAGCCACATATGAACCATTCATTCATTTACGATTGACAAATTTACAATGTACGATTTATTGGGACATTTATTGCCATTTGACCATTTGGGTCCCCACTAATACAAAATTACATCGACAAAAAGAGACGTGGCATAAAGCCACGCCTCCCGAAATAAATAGTGTACAAGTTACTGAGAATCCGGTATCAATAATCTTTATTGGGTTTTCCTATTCTCTATCCCCTATACGCCTGAATTTTGACGACGCGAGACACGTCATCCCCACAAACACAGCATACACATGGTTTGTGTCAAACCGTTCTGAGACAAAAAAATCCTGTTGCGTTCAGGGGCTTACAGGGACCTCGCAGGCGTCCGCGTCCTAGGGGCAATGGTATGATTTCACAAAAAGAGGCTGCCCAAACCTTATCGGGCAACCTCTTTCTTCTCCCTACATTCCAACGCCTTGCGGAATGACTATTTTCTCCTTGTCAAACAGATATATTCCTTTCTCCAGTATTTGCAGAGCTTCCTCCTTGGAGATATTCTGCATAAGGCACTTTCCGTCCAACGTATATACATTGATGCGGTTGCTTCCCATCTCATCCTGCAAATCTTCAATTAGTGACGGAATATCCCCCTCATCCGAAATAAAGGCTACTACCTTTTGGCATTTAGACACCAATTGACTGCTGATAGTCAAGTAAGTGTAGAATGGAGCAATGTCTTGTGTCTTGGCAGCCGAAAACTCGCCATTCGGTTGTAATACCATAGCCTCCTGAATATTGGCAGAAGCCAGTGTTCCGCCAAAGGCAAGATGTCCGTTCATCGGTGTGGACGCTTGATTGCCGACCTCAGCACTATTGTACTCGTAGGGATGAATAATATCTGTATTGCCGGTAACCTCCGCAGCGATAGAATCCGTATTTGCCACCACTGTAACGGCAGAGCCTGAGCCTGTGCCGAGTTGGGCAACAAAAGGATTGCCTGCTGCGATACTATCCGCACCGACAAAGAACACCTTCATCACCTCTTGATTCTGAGAGTTGCGATATTGGAACGCAATGCCCAGTGGCGTGTATAGTTTGACAAGTGCGCTTGCGTTGTTGTCTATATTCACGCCAAACGGAAGACAGAATGAAGCATACTTGTCTTCACTCGATATATTGCGTGTATAGTCCAAACCGCCTATGTATGTCCCTGCATGGTAGATTGTATTGTCGTCGGACAGGTGGAGACTGCGCACTACAGGCTCACTCACGAAACGGGTTAACATCGGATATGTCTCCCCGTTGCGAATGCTCCAAGTCTCATCCATATCCCATTCCAACAGAAAATACAGACTCTCCTGCTTTAATTCCGCATCCGTTTTGGCACCACCATTCAGGTTGTCATCATATATCTTCTGCGGAATATTGTTGATAGAGACAGCCATTGTCTTGAGAGCATAGTTGTTCATATCCGGCGTAGGTGCACTATTCTTGATACCGCCAATAACGCGGATAGCACTTCCTATGGCAGAAGAAACATCTATCTTGCTATTCATGGCGCAGCAGTTTTTGGTGGTAGCGGCTGTGCCGTCATTGTACCCCACTAACCCACCTGCATGATTGGTGGAAGACAAGTCTCCTGTAGCGTAGCAATTGGCAACCGCCCCATAGTTGTAGCCTATCAATCCTCCAGCATAGTCGTTTGCCTTGATGGTTGCGGTGCTGTAGCAGTCGTTGACGGTTGCCTGATTGGAACCTATCAGACCGCCCACAATAGAACCAGAAGCGGATGATATCAATATGCCTTCTGTGAAACACTGGCTGATACTGCCGCTTGCACTACCTGCTATACCACCGACAACATCCCCACCGGTGATATTATTCTTCGCAGAGCACCCCTCTATGGTACAGTCCTGTGCAATGGCGACCAAAGCACCCACCTTACCGCTTCCTTTGATACTGCCACCTGTGATATGGCAGTTGGTAATCGTAGCGTTGGACAGTCTGGCAGCCAAAGCGGCAGTATTGTTACCACCGACTATCTTCTTGACTTCGATATTCAAGTCGTGGATGTTCAGTCCGTTGCACGTGCCAAATAATCCCCTGTTTTCGTCTGTACTATTGATATTCAACCCTTTGATGGTATGATTATTCCCATCGAAATCACCGGATATGCTGGTCGTTGCTCCTAAGGGTGTCCAATTGGCGATAGCGGACAAGTCAATATCGTTTATCAGTTGGAAATAGCCCTTGCCGCTGATGTTGGATAGTTCTTCCACCGTACGTATCTGCCACGGGTCAGCCTCCGTACCTGCCCCTAAATACGAGACAACGGCACTAATCACATACGATGGTCTCTTATTGCCGGTAACAGCATAGACTTCGATTTCCGTTCCTGCCACCAATGCAGGAAGCGAGAGCGTCCATACATTGTTTGAGCAAGGTGCCTGATATTGCTTGTCTCCTACTTGTACGATGATAGTCGCTCCGTCTATGCCGCGTCCGGATAATGTGGTACTGCCCGAAATAGCATTTGCTACATCCAACGTAGGCGGTGCACATTGGAAAGACAAATACGGGAAACTTTCTATCTCCTGAATATCCCACACATTCGTGAAGTCCCACCCGATTCCCATATATGAGGCTTTGTATTGTAACACTATTTTTCCTGCACTTTGTCCGTTCTGCTCGTTATCACCAGTGCTACCCTGCTCCACACCATCTACAATAATCTTGGTAGTCGTTAATGCTTTGTTGGTATTTGTTGTGCCTACAGAACCCACGTACGCATACTGATCATTACTTTTATATCCATACACCTTACCGATATAATCTCCAGTCCCCATTATTTTAGGGCTGAGTACGACATTAGAGTAAATGTGACAATCTTGTCTGCAACCTTCACTTATATTAAATGCTCCTGCTATACCGCCGATACTATCTCCGCCAATTATAGAAACCATTGAATAATTTCTTATGCAATCTACATTTATAAGACAGCCACAGATTCCTCCCACCTTTCCATTTACGCTAACAAGCGTGCCTGTTGCATAGTTATCATATATCTTTCCGTTGACATAACCTCCTATTCCGCCGATATAATCTCCGTTTGATGTAATTTTGCAATGCGAATAATTTGTTTCCACAGAACCACCTTTTATATAACCACTGATTCCGCCACAATACCCGAGTGACGATGACAACTTCACAAAGGACATACATTGCTTAATGGTTGAACTATTCTCTATCCATCCAACTATTCCACCTACATATTTTCGACCGCTAATATCTCCATAGGCAATAATATTCGTTAGTTGGCAAGTATAAGAAGAGCTTGAACCTCCTATTATACCTCCGACAACGTTACCATTGCCAGTAACATTTCCACTAAAAGTGATGCTATCAATACAGCACTTATTATAAGCATATCCAACAACTCCTCCCACTGTATAATTTCCCTTTATGCTAACATCTTTCAGTGTCAGATTCTTTATCGAAGTAGCCGAATAAGAACCGATATAGCCAAATAAGCCTACATAATCTGTTTGGGGGCGGTTTATCCAAAGACCAGATATGGTTTTGCCGTTGCCGTCAAAAGTTCCATAAAACCTTGCTGAAGAATTGCCTATCGGCAGCCAACCTTCCGTAGGATAATTGTCCGCTATGAACTCGGTCAGGTCAATGTCTGCCATCAACTTGAAGTAAACACCAGATTTACCTAAAAAGTTACGAACTTGGTCCAACTGAATCGGATTGAAAATCAGATACGGATCATCTTTGGTACCACTACCGGAACCACTGAACTGAGCAAACGTTGCCACAGACATGCATATAGCAACGAAAAATAATGATAACTTTTTCATAGACATATTATTAATGCGTTTTACTTGTGTTTTCATCTTGCAGGATTTGGAGCACATACTCTCCTATCTGCACGGCTAAGGTCTGTTTGACGGACAGCCATGCGTCTGACTTTGTACGTTTAGTCCGGAATACTTTCAGCATTTGGTGCGACGGGGCATAGTCGGTTCTCAACATACGGGATGTAGAGCCCACCCTATCTTGCGTCCGAGTGCAGCAGATGATGACATCCACATGGTACTGCAAAAGAATTGTCAGAGTAGGACCCAAATACTCGGGTTCATCCCCTTCGCTGACGATGCCAATCTTTTTGCCTTGGATAGTCAGGATTGCCGTAAAGTCCTTTACTCTGCCCGAGACCTGCTGCTCAGGAACAGCAACAGGGATGGTTGATTCACAGAAGTCCTTGTTGTGTCCCCAACGGAACAAATGTTTGCTACCTGTATCTGCCATTTTTCAACAGGTACTGATACAGAAACCACATAGTGGTGGTTTTTCCCGAGTCCTGTGTGCCTCGGATAATGACAAATTGTGCCATAGTTGTTTGTTTTTGTTGGGTGGCGGCACCTCACCTGCCCGTTGGTATAAAAAAGAAGCGTGGTACCTCATCTCTGCTCATTCTTAGTTCCGAGGTTCCAGCAAGACCCGACCACAAGAATAAACAACAATGCCCACGCCGATATGTACAAACACGCAACAAGGTGCATAATTTAATACACATCACAGGCATTCATTGCCGTACCTTGTTTTGGGCAGTTGAAATTTGCTGGATTTCGGAACTCCAAAACAAGCGTCAATAAACGCTTTTCAACAACAATATACATGCTCGGGCTTGCCGATGCGGGCATCATTGAGGCATTCTTGTCGGTCTTGACAGACGATTCCCCACCCCAAACTATACCCCTGCAAGCCTTTGCGGTCGCAAAGTCACAACAATTTTTACAAATATACAAAAATGGGTATTCATTACATGATAACCGCACAGAAAAAACATGCAGTTAATCATTCATTCTCAGGATACAACAAGCCAAACCTCCCGACAAGGTCAGCAGAATCACATACTAATCACATACTAACCACATACTAATCTCATACTAATCTCATACACTTACCCCGAGAAGGTCACGAGGTGAAAGTGGAGAGAAGTTGAGAGTTGAGAGTTTAGAGTTTAGTGCAGTTGAGAGTTATGGGTTGAGAGTTGAAAGTGGGGGGCGCAGCCGGCAAAGCAGATGAGTGGGAAAGATGTGGTGCAATTCCGCCGGATTGTGCGCAATGATTTTAAGAAAATAGCGATTTCATACTAATGCTATTGCCAAAGTGATGTTTTTTTTGTAACTTTGCGGCAAGAAAAGTGACGAATATGAACTATCTGAGCGAACTGAATCCGTCGCAGCGTGCGGCGGTGGAATATAATGACGGTCCCCAATTAGTGATAGCCGGTGCGGGGTCGGGCAAGACCCGTGTGCTGACCTACAAGATTGCGTACCTGCTGGAACACGGCATACCCGCAGGGCATATCCTCGCGCTGACCTTCACGAACAAAGCGGCGAGAGAGATGAAAGGGCGTATTGCGCAGTTGGTGGGCGACGAGGTGGCACGCTACCTGTGGATGGGGACTTTCCACTCCATCTGCGCCCGCATCCTGCGGCAAGAGGCGGACAAAATAGGCTATACGCGCGACTACTCGATATACGACACGACGGACTCGAAGTCGCTGCTCAAACATATCGTGAAGGATATGCAGTTGGACGAGAAGACATACAAGGTGGGCACGCTGCTGGGGCGTATCTCCATGGCGAAGAACCACCTGCTCTCCCCTACGCAATACGCGGCGAACCGCGAGTTCACGATGCAAGACCGCTTTGAACGGCTGTACGAGATGACGCGCATCTACACGGAATACAACCGCCGTCTGCGTGCCGCCAACGCGATGGATTTCGACGACCTGCTGTTTATGACCAACGTGCTGTTCAAGCAAGACGAGGAAGTGCTGCGCAAATACCAGGATATTTTCCAGTATGTGCTGGTGGACGAATACCAAGACACGAACTACTCGCAATACCTGATAGTCAAGCGATTAGCCGAACCACAGAACCATGTGTGCGTGGTGGGTGACGACGCGCAGTCGATATACTCGTTCCGCGGAGCGAACATCGAGAATATCCTGACATTCCAGAAGAGCTATGCCAATGCGCAGATGTTCAAGTTGGAACGCAACTACCGCTCGACACAGACGATAGTGAATGCCGCCAATTCGCTGATTAGGCATAACAAAGGGCAGATTTTCAAGGAGGTATATTCGGAGAAAGAACAGGGCGACCGGCTGCGTCTGTCCACCTACATGACCGACAGGGACGAGGCACAAGCAGTGGCGCAGCAGATAAAAATGCTGATGAAAGCAGGTGCAAAGGGCGACTTGACCTACGACGACATCGCGGTGATGTACAGGACCAACGCGCAGTCGCGTGTGATAGAGGACGAGTTGCGGCACCTGTCTATCCCGTACCGCATTTACGGGGGCACGTCGTTCTACCAGCGCAAGGAGATAAAAGATGCGATTGCGTACTTCCGACTGGCGGTGAATCCCGCTGACAATGAGGCACTTCTGCGTGTAATAAACTACCCGATACGCGGGATAGGCGACACCACGGTGGGGCGCGTGAATGAGGCCGCACGCGCGACGGGCGTATCGCTGTATGAGGTGATTTGCGACCCCGACGGCGCCAAAGCAGAGGTGGCTGCGGCAACCAAAAAGAAACTGACTGACTTTGCGCAGATGATTCAACGCTTTGCGCAACGTGCTGATACACAAGACGCTTACAGTTTTGCAGACGACGTGCTGCGGGAATCGGGCGTGATGCGCGATGCCAAATCCGACACCTCGCAGGAGGGTGTGGCACGACTGGAGAACCTGCAAGAGATGCTGGCGGGTATCCATGAGTTTGTGGAGAACCGCAAGAAGCAGGGGATAGACTTCACGCCCATGGCGGATTTCCTGGCGGAAGTCAGTCTGCTGACCGACCAAGACGAGCGTCAGAACGACGAACAGCCGCGCGTGACGCTGCTGACGGTGCACTCCGCCAAGGGGTTGGAGTTCCGCGTGGCGTTTATTGTGGGGTTGGAGGAGAACCTGTTCCCGTCGCAGTTCTGCCAGTCGCCGAAAGACCTGGAGGAGGAGCGGCGGCTGCTGTACGTGGCAATCACGCGCGCGATGGAGCAGTGCTACCTGATGTGTGCGCGGCAACGCTTCCGCAACGGACAGACGACATTCTCGTCGCCGTCGAGGTTTATCAAGGATATTGACCCGCGGTTTATCATGATGGTGGAGGCGTCGCGGATGGGAGAGAGTGCGCTGAGTGTGCCAAAAGGCTATAAACCAGGCACTAACGCCGCACCACGCGCGGCAGTATCACCTGCTCCGGCTCCGCAGAACCTGCGGCGTACCACGGGGGCACTAGAGAAGACGGCGAAGAAATCTATCCGCAGCGAGTGGAAAAAAGACGACCGTATCAACCACCGGACATTCGGCGATGGCACAGTATTGGAGGTTTATCGCGAGAACGAGAACGACAAGATTGATATTCAATTCGACAATGTAGGCAAGAAGACCCTGCTGCTCACCTACGCCAAACTGACACGGATATAGCGGCTGTCCGTCGCTAACAGGCTGAGGAACATACAAATACCCCGAAATGGCCATTAATCAGGATCTTTCGGGGTTATTGTTTGTGCCGGTTTCGCCTACAGCAAGAATAGTCTGCCAGGAGGGGGAAGTGCAGTTTACTCGCCTACGGTGAGGGTAATTTTGCCGATGCGGGCACCGGATTTGCCAGTTTGGGCAAGGAGGACACTGTCGCCATCCAAGTTGGCAATGTGCAGATTCTCAACCACTTTGTGCGTGTGGGCACCTATGATGACATCAATGTCGCGTGTGGCGGCTGCCAATTCAGCGTCGGAGAGTTGCCCGTCCACCGCGTGGTTGGTGCCCTGATGGCTGAGGCAGATGACGACATCGCAGTGCTTGTCGCGGCGGAGGAGCGTGGCGGTCTCTTGTGCCGATGCAACGGGGTCAAGGTAACGCACAGGGGCGAAATTCTTGGCGGCAATGAGGCTGTTCGGGTTCACACCAATGCCAAACACGCCGATGCGCAGTCCCTTTTTGCGGAGAATCGTGTAGGGCTGCACCAAGCCCTCCAGAGGAGTGTTGTGCACGTCGTAGTTGGCGCAGACGATAGGGAACTGAGCCATGCGCAGAATCTCCGCCAGCGTGTCCAAGCCATAGTCGAACTCGTGGTTGCCCAACATGCCCGCGTCATACCCCATGCGGTTGAGGGCATCCATCTCGATGCGCCCGTGGTAGAAATTGAAATAGGGCGTGCCCTGGCTGAAATCGCCGGCATCCAGCAGAATCAAGTCGGGGTCCGCCTGACGCTCACGCTCGATGAAGCCCATGCGACGCGCATACCCTGCGCAGTTGGCATCACGTTTCCCCGCCTCGATAGGTTCGACCTGCGAGTGGGTGTCGTTGGTATGCAAGATGGTGATAGTCTGCTGTTTAGGACTATTGCACGAAGCGCACAGCAGGAGTACGAATACGCCTGCGAGGGCTTTAGAAATACTTTTGGAGGTCATCATTGGTGAGTATGGTGAATATGGTTTGACCATTGGGGAGGTAGCGCGAGTCGGTGTGCTGCAACAGGCGCCGGAGCAAGTCGCGCATCTCGTTGTCCGTCAGCGTCTTGCCTACGGGGATAGCCATTCGGTCCGCCAAAGACAGGGCTACGGTCTTCTGCCACTCGTCGGAGGCGGTGGAGCCAGTGTCCTGCACCTGGTGAATGACTTGCAGGAGAGTCTCGGAGGCGTTCTGCTGCCCCAACAAGGCGGGCACGGAAGTAATGCTGTAGGCATTGGGCGAGAACTGCTCGAGGATGAAACCCACTGCCTGCAGGTCTGCCAGCAGGCTTTGCAACGTGTGCAAGTCGTCCGGCGACAATTCTATCACCTCGGGGAAGAGGACAGGCTGTGTGATGCCGTGGTGCGAGTGCAGTTGCTCCGCCAGTTCGCGGTAGAGAACCGCCATGTGGGCGCGGTGCTGGTGCACCAACAGCAATCCGCCGTCCGCAGGTGCCACGATGTATTTGCCCTGCGATTGGAGGAGGGGCGTGTCGTCGCCTATCTGCGGCAGGGTGAAGAGCGGGGTTATCGGCTCCGGTTCCTGCGCACTTGCGGGACAGGGGATATTATCATAAAGGCGTTCCCACGGTTGTGAAACAGGGTTTGAACGCCGGTTTTGCGACTTGAAAGGGTTGTAGTTAGGGTCGGTTTGTATCTGCGGTATGGCAAAGGACCTGTTGCCGAGTGCCGTCTGCGGCATATCCAACCGAGACTCCGTGGTGAAGTCCAGCGAGGGGGCTACATTGAATTTGCCCAACGCCTCGCGTACCGATGCCAACAGGATTTGGAAGATAGCCTGCTCATCGGCGAACTTGATTTCGGTCTTGGTGGGGTGGATATTGACATCTATCGCGTCGGGATGTATGTCGAAATAGATGAAATAGGAGGGGTTGTGGTCGGGCTGGAGCATACCCGCATAAGCGGTCATCACAGCCTTGTGGAAATAGGGATGGCGCATATAGCGGCCATTCACGAACATATACTGCTGACTGTTCTTGCCCGCCGACTCGGGCTTGCCGACAAAGCCGCAGATATTCACCAATTCGGTGCGGGTGGATACATCCACCAACTGCCCTGTGAAAGGTTTGGACGAGTGCCCGAAGACTGCTTCGATACGCTGTTTGGTGGTGCCGACCGGCAGTTCGGAGAGTATCTCGTCGTTGCTGACAAAGGTGAACTGCACGTCGGGATTGACGAGCACAATGCGGTGATATTCAGCCAACAGGTTGCGCAGTTCGGTCTGGTCGGTCTTGAGGAACTTACGGCGTGCGGGGACATTATAGAATAGGTTCTTGACGCGCATATTGGTGCCTACGGGACATTGCACCGGTTCCTGCCGGGTGACCTCGGAGCCTGCTATCTCAAGGAGCGTACCTATCTCGTCCTCGGGTCGGCGCGTCTGCAACTCCACCTGCGCCACGGCACATATACTCGCAAGGGCTTCACCGCGGAATCCCATGGTGCGCAGTTGGAAGAGGTCGGATGCTTGGGCAATCTTGGAGGTGGCATGCCGCTCAAACGCCATGCGCGCATCGGTGGGACTCATGCCCTTGCCGTCGTCCACCACCTGCAGGAGCGTGCGCCCTGCGTCACGGACAATGACACGGATATGCGTAGCCCCCGCGTCCAACGAGTTCTCCACCAACTCCTTCAGGCACGAGGCGGGGCGCTGTATCACCTCGCCTGCCGCTATCTGGTTGGCGACACTGTCGGGAAGTAAGTGAATGATGTCCGTCATGACCTATTATTCTCTATGTGAGACCCGCGACAATCCCCCAACGGGACCTGCTAACGGGCGGTGATTCCTACAGCAGATAATAGAACGCAAACAGCAACATCGCCAAGAGGGCTATCCAAAACGCCAACTTGGACTTGCGGCGTGCATCGTCTTTGCGCTTGCGGGTGTTCGCCTCGTGTGCCTCACGGAACGAACCACGATGAAGACGCGCAAGTTTATCCTTGCGCGCCTCCTTCTCTTTATCGTAGTAAATGGGGCGGTAGTCCCACTCACGTGGTTTCGGTACTTTCGGGAAAAGTATCGACATTATTTTATGATTGCCTGGAACTGAGCGTCCTCTTGGTATTTAGCGAACTCAATATCCTTCTGTGCTTTCTTGGCAAACTGTGCGTCACGTGCTACGGCAGCCTTCAGGTTGCTATATACAGCGTCGCGGTCATTGGTGCGAGCACCTACGATAGCAGCCAGGTAAGCAGTCGTTGCATTGGGGTTCTCCACCTTAGCCAAGGTCTGACGGGCACCTGCATAGTCCTCGTTGAGGATTTGTTGAACAGCGGCATTGTTGCTGGGCTTTGTGCCATAGGCTTTCTTAGCGGCAGCATAGTCGCCCTTCATGGTGTAGAGCGTACCCATAGCGGCATTCAGGTTGCCTTCGGTACCAGCAGCCTTGCCGAGGTATTGCTCAGCCATCTTCAAGTCGTTGTCTGCCATAGCAGCCACACCTGCGTTGTAGTTGACATCAGGGTTGTTAGCGGCAATCTTCAGCGCCTGCGTGTAACTGCGACGAGCCTCTGCAATGCTGCCTTGCTTGAAGTAGAGCATACCCATGTTGTTGTATCCGCGGTAGTCGTTAGGGAAGAGTTCAACAGCCTTCTTGTAGATAGCCATCTTCTCGTTGGCATCGCTGGTGAGGGTAGCCGAATAGAGCAGTTCCTCTACGTTGAGGGCAGCGGGGTCGTTCTTTGCGAGTTCGGCAATCTCCTCGTCGGACTTGCCAATCAGGTCGGTAGTCAGAATGAGGCGGCTGCGGCGCAGTTCGGGCAGAATCTCCTCGGCAATCGTCTTGTAAACGGCACTCAGGTTCTTGATTTGTGCTTCACGCTCCTCGGGGTCGCTGTACATGCTCAGCACGCGGAGTACGAGGTCCTTGTCCTGAATATTGCTCTCCTCCATAGCCTTCTGGAAACCCTCCCAGTCCTGAGCGGTAACCGACGACTCAATGTCGGCTTTCACCTTATTCTTCTTCAGTTGCTGTTGCAGGTACTTCTGCGCATTTGCCTGACGGGCGTCAGCCAGAGTGGTGTTCAGTTTCACACCGCCATCAGGAGAAGCATAACCCGATACCTCGAGTTTGTTGATAGCCTTCTTCTCGTCCTTGTCTGCATCCTTGATAGCAGCCTGCAAGTCCTTCATTTCCTGCGACTTGAGTTCCGAGTTACGCAGGTTGGATTGCTGGATAAGGAAGCGGATATCAGCCTCTTGCATCTCTTGGATGATACGCTGGAACTTGTCAGCCGTGATTTGCGGCTCAATCTCCTTAGCATCAGCCAACTTAACGGTAGCAACCACACCGTCAGCCACTTTCATATCAGGAATAACCACCTCTTTGTTGCCGTTCTTTGCCGTAAAGCGCAGGTACAACTCCGACTTAGCCATAGCGGGTACGTAGTCAAACGAAGCGGTCTGTTTGTAACGAGCGCCCTGCTTGTACGACACCGTCTTGCCATTCTCTTTGGCCTTCTCGCCAACATAAGTCACAGGCGCACCCAACGCCTCACCCCCTTCATATTTGAGCACAGGAGTGATGGTTACAATAGCCTTTTTCGAGAACTTCTTGACCGGGAATGTACCCGTGATGTCTGCATTCACTTTGTCTCCAACCACCGTCAGCGGACTGGGGTTAACGGTCACCTGCTCCGGAGCAACAGGTTTTCCGCATGAAGTCAGCATTGCTGCCGCAAGTACTGACACAAAGAATAACGATTTCTTCATACTAATAAAGGTTTGTTATATTATTTAATTTTTATTTGCTACCTTATCGGCTGCAAAAGTACTAAAAAAACTGCAATTCACCAAGATAATGCACTTTTTTTCGTCTTTTTTTCGGTTTTTGAACTATTCTTTGTATTTTTGCATTCGTTTTTGACGACCTATATATTATGAAGTCTCTTTTTGCCCTCCTCACAGGCTGCGCAGTGGCTGTCTGTTTTTCGGCTTGCCGTCCCAACGACGAGACTCGCGCATCTGCCCTCGTTGCTGAAGCACAATCCCTTGTGGACAACGGTCAGTGGCGTGCTGCCAACGTGTTGCTTGACTCCGTTCATCACACCTACCCCCGCGAGGTAGCCCAACGCCGTGCCGCCAAAGCACTGCAAGACAGCATCTCCTACCTCGAAGCAAAACGGACTTTCGCCTACTCCGACTCGTTGCTCACCACGCTCCTTCCGCAGGCCGATGTCCTGCTCAAGCATTTCCGCTACGAAAAAAATAACCAATATGAGGACCACGGGCGCTACGTGCACCGGCTGCTTGCCACGGGCAGCAACACTTCGCGCAACTTCCTCCAAGCATATGTGCGTGACGACCGTCTCACTATTGTCAAGAGTTATTATTTTGGCGCGGCCAAAGTAGGGCAAACATCCATCACCCTTTCTGCCGACGACGAAGATAGCCGCTACACGGGAACCAACCATAGTTTTAATGCCGAAGGCTGGCACGAGATAATGACCCTCGAAGACGCTACAGCACTTCAACTGCTCAATTTTGTCAGTACCCACCAGTCCTCGCGCATTCGAGTCCGCGGAGAGGGGGACGCACCCGCCAAAGCGTGGGTCTATTACCTGTCCGACAAGGAGAAGACTGCCCTCACCGAAACCTACCGGTTAGGGTTCCTGATGAAGGATATCCGCCAATTGGAGCAGAATCTCAGAGTGGCAACTGCACAAATCAACAGGTACGAGCAAAAGCAGTTCCCCGAAACGGCTATATAAACTCGGCTGCGCACACGCAACCTCACACGGCATTTTTCCCCGATCTTTCCCTGACCTTTCCCCGCGGATAACTCTACGTTTGCGCAGGGCAGGTTGCACATATCGGTTTCGAATATGCAGTTTTGTAACACAAAAAATGTATTTGCAAATATACAAAAAAAGTCGTAACTTTGCGCGCTTGATAACAGGAACCTTATTTTAATGCAACAAAATCAGAATAACAATAATGAATAACGATATGGCAACGCAAAACAATTATTGTGTCATTATGGCGGGCGGCGTTGGCAGCCGCTTCTGGCCGTTCAGCAGGAATAGCAAACCCAAACAGTTTCTGGACTTCTTTGGCACGGGCAAGAGCCTGTTGCAGATGACGGTGGATAGGTTTCGTCCGTTAGTGCCGATAGAGAACATGCTGGTAGTCACCAATGTACGCTATTTGGAGACCGTGCTTCAGCAGGTGCCCGACCTGACCGTAGAGCAGGTGCTGTGCGAGCCTGCACGCCGCAATACGGCACCGTGTATCGCGTATGCGGTGGCGCATATCAAGTCGATGGTACGCCAGCGAGCAGGCGTGGGCAAGGATGTGCCATGGGATGATAACCGGCTGAATGCCAACATAGTAGTGGCCCCGAGCGACCACCTGATACTGCAAGAAGAGAAGTTCCAAGACGCCATCCGTCGCGGATTCGAGTTCATCGGCAACCACGATGCGCTGCTGACCCTCGGCATGAAGCCCACACGCCCCGAGACGGGCTACGGCTATATCCAGGCCGAGAGCGGGCAGCCCATGGATGAGGGCAGCATCTGCAAGGTGCGTGCGTTCACGGAAAAGCCCGAATTGGCGTTGGCGAAAGTGTTTGTGGAGAGCGGCGATTTCTTCTGGAACTCGGGCATCTTCCTGTGGAACCTGCGCGCGATACGTGCCGCATTCCGCGAATTCCTGCCCGAAGTGGTGGAGAAATTCATGGCGGGC
Source organism: uncultured Bacteroidales bacterium (assembly GCA_934692905.1). Classification (GTDB taxonomy): domain Bacteria; phylum Bacteroidota; class Bacteroidia; order Bacteroidales; family Paludibacteraceae; genus Colicola. The sequence continues at coordinate 13,280 of CAKUUM010000003.1, read as the reverse complement.
GAGGACAGCATGGGTACCGACCACGAGGAGTCGTTCATTCAGGAGATGTTCCCCACCTGCCCGAATGTGTCGATTGACTATGGCGTGATGGAAAAGGCGAAGAACGTGTACGTGATGCCGAGCGACTTCGGCTGGAGCGATTTGGGCACATGGGGTTCGCTGTATGAGTTGAGCGAAAAGGATGAAAACCAAAATGTTACGCTGCACGCCGAGACATCGTACTACGACAGCAAAGGTAATATCGTGACGCTGCCCGAGGGGCATCTGGCGGTGATTCAGGGGTTGGAGGACACGATTGTGGCGGAGTCGGACGGCGTACTGCTGATTTGCAAGCGCGACGCCGAACAACAGATACGGCAGTTCTGCATGGATGCGGAGGTGAAGTACGACTCTAAGTTCAACTGATACAATGAGTTACCTGAATTTTGACAAGACACTGCTCATCAATCTGGAGCGCAGCCTGAGCAAGGAAATGATTCGCACCAACCGTGCGGGCGCGTACAACTCGACCACCATCGTGGATTGCAACACGCGCAAGTACCACGGTCAGTTGGTGGTGCCGCTGTGGGAGCAGGTGCCCGAGGACAACTACGTGCTGCTCGGCAGCCTCGACGAGACGGTGATTCAGCACGGCGCGGAGTTCAATCTCGGCATCCACAAGTACGGCGACAACGTCTATTCGCCCAACGGGCACAAGTATATCCGCGAGTTTGATTGTGAGGTGATTAGCAAGACCACCTACCGTGTGGGCGGTGTCATCCTGACCAAGGAGCGCATGCTCGTCAGTTTCGAGCCGCGCGTGCTAATCCGCTACACGCTGGTGGAGGCTCATTCGCCCACCACGCTGCGCCTGAAACCCTTTCTGGCATTCCGCAGCGTGAACGAACTGACGCACGAGAACGACCGTGCCAACTCCGACATGCGCGAGGTGCAGAACGGACGCGCGTGCCGCATGTACGAGGAGTTCCCCGAACTATATATGCAGTGCTCCAAGCGGGTGGAATATACGCATAACCCGCAGTGGTACAAGGGGATAGAATATCAGAAGGAGCAGGAGCGCGGCTACGACTACAAGGAAGACCAGTTGGTGCCCGGGTGGTTTGAGATGCCCATGAAGCGTGGCGAGAGCGTCATCTTCTCGGCGGGCATCAGCGAGGTGAAGACAAGCACATTGAAGACGCTGTGGACCAAAGAGTTAGCGCGTCGCGTGCCGCGGGATAACATGTTTGGCTGCCTCAAAAACTCGGCAGCGCAGTTCTACAAACGCGAGGGCGACAAGTGCTATCTGCTGGCGGGTTACCCGTGGTTCCGTGCCTCGGCGCGCGAGGAGTTCATCTCGATGGCAGCGTGCACCATGGGCATCGGGCGATCCGAATACTGGGATGCCATTGTCAACAAGACCGCCATGGACGAGGTGCGTGCTTTCATGGACGGCAAGCCCTGCAAACTCATCGGCATGGACGAGCCCGATGCGTTGCTCTGGTTCGTGAAGGCGATACAGGACTACGCCGCCTACACCTCTGCCGAAGAGGCGGCACGCCTGTACGGGGCAATCGTGGTGGACATCGTCAATTTCATCCGCAAGCAGCAGCACCCGCGTCTCTTCCTGCACAACAACGGGCTCCTCTGGGTGGACGGCACCGAGCGTCCCGCCACATGGATGTGCGCCGTGGAGGACGGACGTCCTATCACCCCGCGCACGGGCTACGTAGTTGAGCATAACGCGCTGTGGTACAATGCTTTGCACTTCGCGGCAGACATGCTGCGACTGATGAACCACGAGCAGATGGCAGACCTCATGGACTACCAGGCGGAGATAACGAGAGACAGTTTCGTCAGCACCTTCTGGAACGGCCTGTACCTCGACGACTACGTTACCGCCGAGGAGCACAACAAAGAGGTGCGCCCCTGTCAGATACTGGCAGTCTCGCTGCCCTACTCGCCGCTCGACAAGCACCAGCAAAAGGCAGTGGTGGACATCTGCACCAAGGAACTCTACACCCCCAAGGGGCTGCGCACCATCTCGCCCAAGAGCGGCGACTACCGACCTATATATATAGGTGGGCAGTTGGAGCGCGACCGCAATTACCACAACGGACCTGTCTGGCCCTGCACCATCGCTGCCTACGCCAAGGCGTATCTGCGTGTGTATCAGCACTCCGGCGAGAGTTTCATCCGCCGTCTGCTCATCGGCTACGAGGCGGAAATGAGCGAACTCTGCATCGGCACGCTCAACGAACTCTACGATGGCAACCCGCCCTACAAAGGGCATGGCGGCATGAGTTACGCGCCCAGTGTAGCGGCAGTGATTGTAGTATGTAACACATTGAAGCAGTTTGAGTTATGAAAGCGTTGATGTTTGGTTGGGAGTTCCCCCCGCATATCTTGGGGGGATTGGGCACAGCCAGTTACGGGCTCACACGCGGCATGGCGGAGCAGGGTGATATGCAAATCACCTTCGTCATACCCAAACCGTGGGGCGACGAGGACCAGTCGTTCCTCAAAATCATCGGTGCCAACAGCATTCCCATTGTCTGGAAGGACAATAGTTACGACTATGTGCACCAGCGCATGGCGGGACGTATGTCGCCCGAGGAGTATTTCCACTACCGCGACGGCATACGCTACGACTACACCCGCATCGGCACCGATGACCTCGGCTGCGTGGCATTCTCGGGACGTTACCCCGACAACCTCCTTGAGGAGATAGGCAACTACGAGGCGGTGGCGAGTGTGCTGGCGAACAGCCTTGACTTCGACATCATCCACAGCCACGACTGGCTCACCTATCCCGCGGGCGTCTTCGCCAAGCACATCTCCGGCAAACCGTTGGTCATCCACGTACATGCCACCGATTTCGACCGTAGCCGCGGCAATGTCAACCCCACCGTTTATGCCATCGAGAAGCGCGGCATGGACGAAGCCGACCATATCATGTGCGTCAGCAACTTGACCCGCAACATCGTCATTGAGAAGTACCACCAGGACCCCGCCAAGGTCAGCACCGTCCACAACGCCGTTGAGCCACTCAAGGACCCCGAGAGTTTCGTCAAGACTCCGCGCAAGGACAAGATTGTCACCTTTCTCGGGCGCATCACCATGCAGAAGGGGCCCGAATACTTCGTCGAGGCGGCTGCGCGCGTGTTGCAGAAGACCAAGGGCGTGCGTTTCGTGATGGCAGGCAATGGTGACATGATGAACAAGATGATTGACCTTGTAGCGCAGCGCGGCATTGCCGACAGGTTCCATTTCACAGGCTTTCTCCGCGGCAGGCAGGTGCAGGAAATGCTCGCCGAAAGCGATGTCTATGTCATGCCCAGTGTCAGCGAACCGTTTGGCATCTCGCCATTGGAGGCGATGCAGGTAGGCACGCCGTCTATCATCAGCAAGCAATCGGGCTGCGCCGAGATTCTAAGCCATGCCATCAAGATTGACTACTGGGATATTGAGGCCATGGCGGATGCCATCTATGGCATCGTCACCTACCCCGCGATGTACGAGTCTCTCCACGCGCTCGGACGCGAAGAGGTCAACAATATCCGCTGGTACGATGCAGGACTCAAAGTCCGCCGCATCTACGAACAGGTCATCAACAGCCGCAAATGATTCCGCATTGTGCATTCTACATTCCGCATTGCGCATTATGAATTGTGCATTGATTCTCGGGGTAAGTGTATGTGATTAGTATGTGATTAGTATGTGATTAGTATGTGATTCCGCTGACCTTGTCGGGAGGTTGTCGGGCACATACGGACACGATAGCAAACTGTATTTTAACCTTTCAAACAACAAAGCGCATGAAAAAATCTATGCTTTTTGTAGCAGCCCTGTTCTTTGGCTTGGCTGCTAATGCACAGGTACTCAAAGTGGTATCTATGCAGCAACTCACCTCACCGTCCGACATGGATGTGAAGGTGGCAGGCGTCAGCCCCGATGGGGATTACGTCCTGCTGACTACGGGCTCCAACAAGGGCTTGCAACGTTATGATGTGGCAACCAAGACGACTACCGTACTCTCGGAAGCCGAAGGCGCTGGCTACAACGTGCAGATTAGTGCCGATGGTCAGGAGGTTGTGTATCGCGAGACCACCGTCGGGCGCGACCAACTCCGCCGCAACAACATCGTTCGCAAGAACTTCACCAGGCAACGCCGCAACGTCATCGCTCGCGGACAACGCGACATGGACAAGATGGCGACTACCGATGCCAAAGCCACGGTTACCATTAGCGACCGCCTTATGGTGCTCCACCAGAACGGCACCGACAAGACCCTCGCACCCAATGGCACCGACAAGAGTTACATCTGGGCTTCTATCTCACCCGACGGCACCAGACTCTGCTACTACGTATGCGGCGAAGGGTGCTATGTTAGCAACATCGACGGCACCAATCCTCAGTTCATTGCTCATGCCTGCCGCGCCGCTAAGTGGTACAATGACAATACGTTAGTCGGTATGGCGGATGAGGACAACGGCGAGTTCATCACCGCATCGGCTATCGTGGCTTACACTTTGGACGGGCGTCACTCGGTGCTGACCGACAACACCATGATTGCCATGTATCCGAGTGTGGCTAAGAACCTGATTGTCTTCGGCACCGAGGACGGTAGTACCTATATGTTGAACGTTAAATGAGTACGACCATGAAAAGATATATCCTTCTCATTGCCACTGCGTTGATGGCAGTATCCATGTCCGCAGCCGACCTCACGGGCAAACGTATTTATGTCAATCCCGGACACGGCTCATTCGGACCCAACGACCGTCCCTGTGCCACCATTCCCTATCCCGCACTGTCATCCACAGGCATGCCGGATACATGTGGTTTCTACGAGTCCAACACCGACCTCTGGAAGTGTCTCTACCTCGGCAAGAAACTTGAGGCTGCAGGTGCCACTGTTCTCTACTCCCGCACCGAATGTGGTCCTTGGCCCTATGCAAAGGTAAACGGACAATATCCTGATTATACATACGACAACTACAAAGCCTTACCCGATTACACCAAGTACAACCGCAATCTGAGTGAGATTTGCGAGGAAGTGGAATCGAACAATATCGACTATTTCATTTCAGTTCACTCCAATGCGGCTACTGAAGGCACAACCACCAACTACCCGCTGTTCTTGATGCGTGGACTTGACAAAGACAAACGTGGTGATGCAACGTCCCCGCACGATTTTGTAGAGGGCAGTTACGAGCGCGCAGCGGCTTGCTGGGCATATCGTTATGGCATCATGGCAAGTGGCATTGACCCCGCGTCATACTACTCCATGACATCCATGAACATCCGTGGTGATGTGTCGTTTATGGGCAGCGGCTCTGAGGCAACACGTACCAATGGTCAGAAATACTATGGTTATTACGGCGTACTGAAACATGGTGCCCCGGGCTTCCTGGTAGAAGGTTATTTCCACACCTATCAGCCTGCGCGCCACCGCGCATTGAACCACGACTATTGCCACCAGGAAGGCTTGGCATACTACCGTGGTATCGTGGACTACTATGGCGCCGACAAAGAGAAGGTAGGCTACATCATGGGTACCGTCAAAGACCTGCATCGTAAGATGAACAACCCCTTGTTCAACTATGCACCCAAGACCAACGACCAGTGGATTCCTTGTAATGGCGCAGAGGTTACATTGCTCAAGGGCGGCGTAGAGGTTGCCAAATACAACGTGGACACGCTGTACAACGGTATCTTCGTATTCGAGAACCTCACCCCAGGCGATGACTACACATTGGACGCTACTTGCAAAGGCTACTACCCCTTGACCGATGACCAAAAGGTACGTTTCTCGGTAAAAGCCAACGAGACCACCTATCAGATGATTTACCTGTCCGACACCTCGTATGTACCGCCCACGGTGGTTTACTACAACTACCCCGAACCCGAACAACCTGCTTACTTGCAGTTGGCAAGTACCTACGAGATGAAGCAGTCTTTCGTCGGCAAGAAGTTGGTGGATGTGTTGGCTGACAAGACCGTCCGCCGTGTGCTATACCGCAATGGCAATATGTATGTTTTGGCTGTGGACGCTGCCAAAGAGCCTACACTCATTGAGGTGGATGCCGAGAAGCAGACCGTACTCAATACCCTGCCCACAGACTTCTGTTCTGTCGTCTCTGCCGATGGCTACAAACTGAGCGACATCACCTTCACCGCCGATGGCTACTTGGTAGGCTGCAACTTGGAGCATGCTACTTATACTCCTGCCAACAAGTGGAATATCTATAAGTGGGAGTCTGATGCTACCGGATGGAAAGGTGCATTGTGGTTCGACAATACCAACAACGAGGCTGCCGGCAACTACTATAATGCTATGGTTGGTTCCACGTTGGCATATTCGGGAACAACGGAGGATGGTATGATTGTTTCTACCACCTACTCTATAGGTGCCGAAGCACATAGTGTTCGCTTTGTTATCTATTCCGTTTACGAGAATAACTATGCAGGAGCAATACGCAACCAGCCTGCAGGCATTGCCTTGGCAGACTATGGTCACGACGTACAGATGGTTGTTTCACCGCGTGACGACAAGAGTTTCATCTTCTCTTCGCCCAATAAGAACGCCATTGAATGGCAAGTGGTAAATACCACAAAGTCCGAACCAAAGATAATGGGCACACTGCCCTTCCACACCAACGTGGCTAACTACTTCAAGTACGCTCACCGTGATATGATGGTTACTCCAGCCGAGGACGCAGAGGGCAAGAGCACCGGCGTTGCACTCTACGACATCACCGATGGCCTCGACAAGGCTGCCCTCATCAAGACCACCAACACCACCTTGGACGCTGCAGACGTTACCTACACCATGGCGGCAGGTGTTGTGAAAGACGCAGACATCACTCTGTATCTGGTACGTGACAACCTCATCAGCAAGTTCACCACCGTCGGTGTGGACCAACCTACTATAGCAGCCATTATGGCTTACAACCTCAATGTGGTAGAGAGTGGAGACAACTACGTATTCACCTTCAATGCCAACTCGGACGCAGTAAGTGCAAACCTCATCTTCTACACAACAGATAATACCGAAGTAGGTGCTATCGAGTTGGCTAATGTAGTGAAAGGCGCCAATACCTTCACCATCGCCAAGAGCGAACTCCCCGGCGAAGTAGGTACCGCTATGACTTGGGCTGTAGAGTTGCAAGGTCAGGCTATCAGCAACGTAGGTACTTTGTACAAAGCAACATCGAAATCGTTAGGTCTGACACGCCCATTCATCTCTATCAACAACTCACCGGAGTCCGAATATTTCCAATATCTCTACCTTATGGATAGAGCTGGTAGTTCTAATGTGAATAGCGGTCTATATGCATTCATGCCAGACTATACCCGTATCAATACCACGCCATATAAAGGCGGGCGTGCAATGTATGGTTCTCCGTATCGTACTTTCGTGGATGACCAAGGTTATATTTGGATTTCAGATGGTTCAGACGGATACTCCAATGTAATAGTGGCTGACCCCGCTAATTTGGAGGGTAAGTATGAGGAATTCTTCCAAGGCACACGCGATAAGAGCGGCATCATCACCAATAATGGAGTAGAAGTTGGTTCTTCCTCGTTAGGTATCTCCATTTATGGTACAGGTAAGGACGCAAAACTTCTCTCTCTCAATGAGGATGGTGGTACATCGTTGATTGCCAATTCTATTGCCATCTACAATATCGGTACGGAAGAGGGTACTTACAAGCACTCATGGAGTGAGACTCCTTCTGCAGTAATCAAAACACAAGGTATTGGGTATGACGGCTACCCACTTGGCTGCACACATGGTGTATGGGTGGCTTCACGTCGTTCTGCAGGACAAAACAACACAAGTTATACTGCTCTCAAATTCTATGATTGGGAAGGAAATGAGCAAATGAACTCTGCAAAGGACCCTTACAAAGACCTTATTGATGGTGGTTTCTCTGGTGCATGTGCATTGAGCAAAGACGAATCTGTATTGTATTTCATAGATGGTTCCAAGCACATTATGGTATGGAACATTGTATGGGAAGGCAACAAACCTGTTATGACACTGCGTTACTCTTTTGATTGTGGTCTCTCATCTATTCGAGAAATGCACCTTGATTATGCAGGTAACTTGGTATGCTCAGGTGAAGACGCAGTCGCTGTATTTACTTTGCCAAAGACTGACAACACCACCATCATCCCTGCCCGCAAGGCTCTGACAGTCACTAAACAAGGTGCGGACACAGCAGTAGAAGATGTAGTGGCTCCTGCTCAATTGGACGTAGATGCTCCTATGTACGATGTCATGGGTCGCCAAGTGGATAAGACCTACAAAGGCATCGTTATTCAAAACGGTCACAAGTATCTGCTCCGATAGCAGGTAGTTGAATAAGAAAAGTGGCTGTCTAACGCGCTTGTTAGACAGCCACTTTTTCATTGCTTATAAGAGCAAGTCTTATTACAGCCAGCGGACGTAGCAGAAGTCCATACGGTGGGGGAGGAGCGGGTGCGTGGGGTACATACGCAAGCCGAACTTCATGCCACCGGCATAGTCGAGACGGTACATCGTCTCGAAGAACATGTGCGAACCCTCGGTCTTCACGAGGTTCAGGGGTTCCACTTCGTAGAGTTTGTCGTTGTTGTGCGTAGAAGTACGGATAGCCACCAGTTCGATGCCGATACCCTTGTCGTTGAGGTTGTGGGTGTCGAGTTCGACAGCCACCTTGCACTTGTTGCCTACATTGAGAGCCGCCTCCGCCTCGTTGAGCGTGGAGTGCACCACCTCTATCTCGTTCCAGTGGGCAACCATATTCTCCTTCCATGCGGCAATCTCCTTCGCCTGCTTGTAGTTGTCGGCAGAGAGCAGTGCATGACGCTTAGCCAGTTTGTTGTAGAAGCGGTCGAAATAGTCGTCCATCATGCGCTTGGTCGTGAAGCGCGGCGTGATTTGTGTGACGCTGTTCTTGATGGTCTGTATCCACTCGGGCGAGTAGCCGCGGGAGTTCTTGGCATAGTACATAGGAATGATTTCCTCCTCCAGCATCTGGTATATGGTGGCAGCGTCCAACTGGTCCTGATGGGCTTGGTTTTCGTAGGTGCGTTTGTCGGTAAGCGCCCAGCCTGCGCCCTTGACGTATCCCTCAAGCCACCAGCCGTCCAATACGGAGAAGTTGAGAACGCCATTCATCTGTGCCTTCTCGCCACTGGTACCACTTGCCTCCAAGGGGCGGGTAGGCGTGTTGAGCCAGATGTCCACACCCGATATGAGTCGCTTGGCAAGACGCATATCGTAGTTCTCAAGGAAGATAATCTTGCCGAGGAACTGCGGCATACGGCTGATTTCGATGATACGTTTGATAAGTCCCTGTCCGCCACCGTCTGCGGGGTGTGCCTTGCCCGTAAAGAGGAACTGTACGGGACGGTCGGGGTTGTTGACCAGTTTGTCAAGGCGCTCCAAGTCGGTGAACAGCAGATAGGCACGCTTGTAGGTGGCAAAGCGTCGTCCGAAACCTATGATAAGGTTGTTGGGGTTCATCTCATTGAGGGCGCGCACGATGCGTGCGGGGTCGCCCTGGGTCTTCATCCAATCCTCGCGGAACTGCTCTTTGATATAGTCAATCAACTTGCTCTTGAGGCTCATGCGAGTGTTCCATATCGTCTCCTCCGGCAGATCGTTGTACGCTTTCCACATATCGGGGTTCGATTGGTCGGTGTACCACTCCTTGGGGAATGTCTTGAAGTACAGGGCTTTCCATTCGCTGGCTGCCCAAGTGGGCATGTGTACGCCGTTGGTAACATACCCGACGTGCAACTCTTCAGGGAAGTAGCCTTGCCAAACGGGCGCGAACATCTTGCGGCTGACTTCGCCGTGGAGTTTGCTGACGCCGTTTGCCTCTTGGCAAGTGTTAAGGGCAAAGACGGACATGGAGAACTTCTCGGTGTTGTCGTCGGGGTTCTGGCGTCCCATACCGATAAGGTCGTGCCACTCGATACCGAGCCTTGCGGGGTAGGAACTCATGTACTTGTAGAAGAGCCCCTCTTCGAAATAGTCGTGTCCGGCAGGCACGGGGGTATGGCAGGTGTAGAGTCCGCTGGCGCGTACCACTTCGAGTGCCTGCTGGAAGGTGAGGTGCTCTCCCTCGACGAGGTCGAGGAGACGTTGCAGCCCCATAAAGGCGGCATGCCCTTCGTTGCAATGGTAGATGTCCTTCTTGATGCCCAACTTGTTGAGGGCGATGACGCCGCCCATACCGAGGAGTATCTCCTGCTTGATACGGTTCTCCCAGTCGCCTCCGTAGAGTTGATGGGTAATCTGGCGGTCCCATTCGGAGTTCATCTCGTTGTCTGTGTCGAGGAGGTAGAGATTGATTCGCCCTACTGCCACCTTCCACAGGTACGCCTTCACGGTACGCTCGGGGTAAGGTACCTCGATGACCATGGGGGTGCCGTCGGCGTTATATACTTGGGTGATAGGCAGGTTGGAAAAGTTCTGCGCCTCGTAGTTGGCAATCTGTTGTCCTTCGGGCGAGAGGGTCTGGGTGAAATAGCCGTAACGGTAGAGAAAACCGATAGCGGTCATGTCCACGTTGCAGTCGGAAGCCTCTTTGAGGTAGTCGCCGGCAAGGATACCGAGTCCGCCCGAGTAAATCTTGAGGATATGGGAGAGCCCGTATTCCATGGAGAAATAGGCGATGCTGGGTCGTGATTTGTCCTTCGGGGCATCCATATAGGCGCGGAAATCGGCGTAGGTCTTGTCGAGTTGCGCCATGAATTGCTTGTCCTTGCTGAGTTCCTCCATGCGCTCGTAACTGATGATGTTGAGCAGCACGATAGGGTTGGATTTGGCGCGGTGCCATGCATCGTTGTCGATGTATCGGAAGATGTTTTTTGCGTCCGAATTCCATACCCACCAGAGGTTGTAGGCAATCTCTTGCAGTTTGTTCAGGTTCGCAGGGAGGTTGGCATGCACCGTGACCTCCGTCCAATTGGGTTGATTGGTGTTACTAACACGTATTACCATGTCTGAAATCTTTTTTGTATAAATACTATGCACCCGTAAGGTGCCTAACTTAAAAATCGCGCAAAGTTACGAAAAAAAGCGAATATAGCAAACTTATTCCCTTGAAATGTAGCGAATAATGCCTGCTAACGTTTCCGCAAATTCTTAAATCAGGCGTATGAGTGCAAGCCGCCAAGGAGGAAGTTCACGCCGAAATAGGTGAACAGCACGGAGAGAAATGCCAGCAGGCAATAGATATGGAACACACGCGGACGGCGGAAGAATGGCAGCGACTGCGCATGCAACGGGGCGGCATAGACAAGCAGCGTAATCAACGCCCACACCTCCTTCGGGTCCCAACCCCAGTAGCGTCCCCACGACACATTTGCCCATACCGCACCGAGGAAGATACCTATCGCCAAGCAGCCCACTGCGGGGCGCAAGAGTGTGCGGGAGAACTGCATCAGCCGTTGCTGCTGTTCCGCCTTGCCGCACAATGCCACCACGCTGTTGAGCATAACGAATGCCAAGAGGGCGTAACTGAGCATGATGATACTTACATGCAGGCTCAGCAGCGGCGACTGCAGCACAGGCGTCAGGTGCGTTATCTGCGGATTGGAGGCAGACATCATGCTGACCATAAGCGGCATACCTGCAAGCAATAAAGTTGAGAGTTGAAAGTTGAGAGTTGGGTGCAGTTTCGTATTGAGAGTTGACAGAAGTCCCAGCAACATAATGAACCATGCGAGAGCCTGCATAGTCTCGTGTCCGTTGGAGAGCGGAATATGCCCGCTGATGTACCAACGCCATATCAGCATGGCAGTCAGGAACAACCATATCGCCGCCAGACAGATAGTGTTTGCTATTTGCCACATACGGGGCAAAGTTCTGCCTTTCCCCTGTGTGATACAATAGACCAAAAAGAACAGCAGCCCGAGAGTAAGCGTCACCATCGCCAGCGGCTTCGTATAGGGGAACTTTGCCCATAGTTGCTCCGCACGGAAATGTGCCACCGTGGGCAGGTTCTCCACGCCTGCCTGTTTCTGCTGGTAGAGACGTATCTTTTTGAGAGTCTCGTTGGCTTCTATGTTCTTACCTTGCATCAGGTCGTATGCCACATATTGCAGGGCATACATACGGAAATTCCACTCGTCGTGCGAGAGACTGTCCGCCGTGCCTGCCGAGTTGATGTCGTACCAGCCGTGTGCAGAAGGCCATATTTTCAGCAACGAGCCCCCTGCCACCATACGGAAGACCATTTCGCGTTCACGGTTCTGCACCGGTTTGCGCGACTGCTTGAGCGGCACCTGCACCCAGTCGTCGTAGTAGAACAAGATACCCGTCAGCACCTGCTCCGCCGAATAACGGGTACCGTCGTCGGCACGATAGTAGTTGTGCCCATAGAGTTTGGTGCACACATCGTTTGCCAGCACGGACATCGGGCAGATACGCCCGTTGTACTCCACATAGAGATTGCCGAAAGTATCCGCCACGGGGCGTTGCAATGTCTTGGGGGCAGCCGCAGCCGACAAAGGCAGCAAGAGCAAAACAGCCACAGCCATTCCCCGATGCATACGTTTCGGTGCAAACAGATACAGGAGCATACTCAACAGCAACAAAGCGTAGCCCGTATAGGAAACCGCTATACCTGCGGGGTCGTGTGTCAGCAGCAGTGTGCAGCCGCCCGCGTCCTCGTCGTAGGACGACTGGTAGAACCGCCAGCCGCGGTAACGGAAAATATGGTTCATAGACAGATCCGCCGTAGCGGTACCGTCCGCCGAATGCAGAGAGATACGGCTCAAGTAATCCTCAGGGGTGGCGGTACCGGCATAGTACTCCACCTTGAAATCGTCCAAAGTCAGCGTAAACGGCAACGATGCTTCTGCTCCGTCCCGTGTAAAATACGTATTGGCACGCTCGCCTATACGGAGCGGTACAGCCCCCTCGATACCGAAAGTATGTGTGAGCATTGCCCCGAGCAGTATCACCACAAAACTGAGATGAATACCCAAGACCGACCAACGCATTTTGCCTTGGCGGAAAGCCGTAATGACATACCAGCCGCCGAACAAGACCGCCAGCGCCCACAGCACAATCGTCCACGGGGCGGTATAGAACCAGCGCACTGCCACCTCCGTACCGCATAGTTTCTCCACGATAGTGGCACTGATGAGTACTACTAAAATAGTACCCATCAGTGAAAACGCAATATTACGTAAAATCTTATCTGTCATCAAATCGCGTTCACAAACTTAACCAACGCATCGCGGTCTTCTTTTGACAAATTATAAAATGCCTTTGCCGACTCCAATGCATC
>CAKUUM010000002.1 GCA_934692905.1 uncultured Bacteroidales bacterium | reverse complement strand
CTGTACACTATAAAATATAGATGTATGTGATGATTCCTCAACTTGTGCGGAGCCTTCCCCTTATATCGAACTCACGTAAGCATAGTTGTTTTTTAGGCAAAATAGAGAATAGTGCCCTACAGATAAGAGGTAACTATGCCACACGCTGTTGCTGACCGCCGCTCAGGCTGTCCACATCGCGGTACTCATAGTCCGTCATACCGACGGTCTTCAGCGCCTGCTTCACTTTCTTGGCAATGACTTTCTTGTTCCTCTTCTTCTGTTTCGGACTGATGAGGATTATGCAGTTTCGATTAGTGCTGACCGTTTGGCTGCGAAGATGCAGGACGAGTAGTCTTGAGGTTATGAGGGAGACCGCTATGTCCCTTGCGCGGGGAACCTTGGCGGTGCTGCGAAGAACGGCGGTTGTTTCCTGAGCGACTTTTGCCGGAAGCGCCTCTACCGGAGCCGCCCCTGCCGGAACGGGCAGCATAGAGTGCGTCTTTCGGTGCTTCGCCCAATGCCTCGGGCAGTGGCAGCCGCTCAATGTCTTTTTTGAGGAAACGCTCTATCTTTTGGAAATAGTGGGCGTCCTCGGGGCTGACGAGTGTTACTGCCTCGCCTTTGTTTTCAGCACGTGCCGTACGGCCGATACGGTGCACATAGTCTTCTGCGTCGCGGGGCACGTCGTAGTTGATAACCAGCGGTATATCATCCACATCAATACCGCGGGAGATAATATCCGTTGCCACTAATACATCCACTTTGCCGTTGCGGAAGTCGAGCATTACCTCATCACGCTCTTTCTGTTCCAGGTCGGAATACATCGCGCGGGCGTCTATGTGTTTTGCCCGCAGGGCACGGGTCAGGTCGCGCACTTTCTGCTTCTTGCTCACAAAGAGAATCACTTTCTTCAGGTTCCATCCCTCCAGCAGGTGCTGCACCATGGCGGGTTTCTGTGCCTCATAGAGTTGCACCGCCATCTGGTGGATGGTCTCGGGCGGGCGCGACACGGCTATCTTCACCTCCACAGGGTCATGCATGATAGCGCGTGCCATCTGGCGTATCTTGTCGGGCATCGTGGCGGAGAACATTATCGTCTGACGCTCCTTGGGCAGGCGGTTGACGATGGTCATGATGTCGTCGTAGAAACCCATATCGAGCATACGGTCCGCCTCGTCAAGGATGAAATACTTCACACCCGAGAAGTCGATGTCGTAGATATTCATCTGGCTGAGGAGCCGTCCGGGGGTGGCGATGACGATGTCGGCACCCTTCTGCAAGCCCGTGACCTGCGTGCCCCATGCGCCGCCGTCGTTGCCGCCGTAGATAGCCACCGAGGAGAAGGGCACGTAGAAGCCGAAGCCCTCCATCTGCTGGTCAATCTGCTGCGCCAGTTCGCGCGTCGGTGCCATGATGATGGCGTTCAGTTTGTCGGGGTCGTGGTCGTCGTAGGCGAGGTTTGTCAGGAGCGGCAGGATATATGCCGCCGTCTTTCCCGTACCCGTCTGGGCGCACGAAATCACATCTTTCCCCTCCAATATCACGGGTATGGTCTTCTCTTGCACAGGGGTGCACGTATCAAAGTGCATGTCCCATAATGCGTCTAATACATCGTCTGATAATGCTAATTCGTCGAAATACATAGTAATCTTACATCAACTCTCTATTCTCTTTCAGCCCGCAAAGGTACACAAAAAAATCCACTATAGCAAATATCGTGGGGCTATCTGTGGGGCGTACTCGTTAGGAATGTGCAGCCGTAAGAAGAAAGACGATGCACTCGTGCGGCTCCAAAACAATATACGCAGGGGTGGAAGTGGTCGTTTCCTGAGCAGTATCGGCAGGCAGGATGGTGCGAATTGTATAAGGAGTGCGATGGGGTGAGAAAGACAAGCGCGACAGGCTATCGGTATGGGCGAGACTCTGCCAATCCACATAGAAGGCGTGCGGCTGCTTGTCGCGGTTGAGCAACAGCACTGCCCAACGGTCGCCAGAGAGCGGGCGGAACCAGTATTCCACTCCGCTGTGTGTGCACCACCGATAGGCGGGGATTGCCAGAGGGTCCTGGTCGATGGCAATCAGGTGCGGGTTGGTGAGCAATGACAAGGCGGCAGGAGTGATGGTCTGCAGGTCGCAGCCTATCATCAGGGGTGCTGCCAACATACACCAGAGGGCAAAATGCGAGGCGTCTTCTGTCTCGGTCATACCGTTTCCGACCTCCAGCATATCGGGGTCGTTGAAATGCCCGACACCCGCATAGCGGCGCAGGGGTTCGGTCTTGTCGGCAATCTGCATGACCCCCCATTGGCACCACGTGTCGTGGCGCAGTACGGAGTCGAAAGCGCACCAGATGTCGCCCGTCGTACGCCATGAGTGCCCCACCTGAGCCCCCCATTGGTACGCCCGTGTATCGCCCCACTCGCAGAGCGAGAAGCAGATATCCCGCCCCGTGCTGCGGAGCGCATACGCCATCTTTGTATATGCCTCGCGGGAATCCAGCCCCGCGGTGTTGCACCAATCGTATTTGAGGTAGTCTATTCCCCATCGGGCATAGGCGTCGGCATCCTGCTGCTCATACCCCAGCGACCCCGGTCGTCCGCCGCAGGTGGCACTGCCGGCATCGGAATAGATGCCTATTTTCAGTCCGCGACTATGCACATAGTCCGCCAGCGCTGCCATTCCCGACGGGAACCGCACGGCATCGGGGTGAATGAAGCCCAAAGAGTCGCGTTCACCGTGCCAGCAGTCGTCGATATTGAGGTACACATAACCCGCATCGCGCAGCCCTGTAGAGACCAGCAAGTCTGCTGTTTGGCGTATGAGCGCCTCGTTCATGTTGCACCCGAACTTATTCCAACTATTCCAACCCATGGCGGGTGTTTGCGCTACTGCGGGTTTGGGCAGCGTGTGGGGGATATGGGTGCAAAAGTGATGTATCATATGAAGGGTGGATGTGTCTGTCAGGAAGACGGAGTTGAGCCCCTGCGGCTCCTGTGCGGGGTCGCCCGTGTAGTCGTCGCCCTTTTGCCATACCCGATGAACGGGCATGCCTTCGCCTGCCCACCCCCAGAAGTTGCAGCCTGCCAGCACATCGCCCATAGCCGCCGACCGGGCGACGTAGGAGAAGATATGCCGGTAGTACGCGTCGCGGCATCGGGTGGGGGAGCCCGGAGAAAGCGACATAGCATCGCGCGGGCAACCGAACTCCTCAATCACAATCGGTTTGCCTATCCGGCGCATATGGAGCATGTGCTCGTCAATATAGTCTGATGTGTGCTTGATGGAGGTCGCGAGGGTGCCCGCCATATCGCAGGAGTCCAGCCACGACCAGTTGTAGGGCCAGATATGGCAGGTGGCGTAGTCAATCTCGGGGATGGAATGGATGGCGCAGAAGAGTGCTGTATCCATCTCGCAGCCCCATATGCCTTCGCTGCCGGTGGTGATGAGGTGGTGGCTGTCCAACGAGCGAATCAGTTGTGCCACCGATGCCAGCCAATTGAGCAGCAGGGGCTTGTTCGCTTGTGAGAAGGCACGCGGCTCGTTGCCTATCTGCCATGCAAAAATAGCGGGTTCGTCCGCATACCGCCTGCCTGTGTATCGGTTGGTGCGCGAGAGCAGAAAGCGCACATGGTTGGCAAACAGCCGTTGCGCAGATTCGCACTGCAGGAACTGCTGTGCATAGTCGGTGTATGCACGCCACCCGTCTGTGGCGGGAACCGGTGCGGGTTGCTGCGTAGCCCACTCTACGTATTGCGAATAGCCGCCGGACCATTCCCAGGCGTTGTTGAGGTAGAGCACGGCATGCATGCCTCGTTGCTCCAGTTCGGCAAGGAGGTAATCCAGTCCGTCCAGCAGCGTATCATTGTACACTCCGGGTGTCTTTTGCAGCGCAGGTGCCACCCGCGAGCAGATGCCTTCGGCACCGTCACCCCCTGCCAGCACACGCAGGTTGGTGATTCCCAACGCCTGCATGGCATTCAGTTCGCGTGCGAGGCGGTCGCGGTTGCCGCCTTGTCCTGTGGAAGCAAGGACGGGGGCATACCAGAAATTGGTGCCGATGAAGTATGCAGGCGTGTCCGCGCCAGGGAGATAGAAATGTGCATCGCGTACCGTGACGAATTCGGGTGCCGGCCGGCATGCCGAAAGCAGGCACAACAACACGCAAAGCGGAGCAAAAAGGCGTTTCATGGCATAGGAGGGATTAAATGAATGGATAAAGTGATACGAAGTGCGGCACTCAGAACCGCTGTATGATTTCCAGACACATACGGCTGTTGTGGTAAGGGCATTTCCAGAAGCCCGCCTTGTCATCGGTGAGGTTGGGTGTGCCGTCCGGATAGCACGACCAGTACCATTCGCCGTGGGTGTAGTCAATGAGGTGCGTGCGGATATTCTCCCATGCGGCATAGGCATGTTCGCGTGCCTGGGTGTCGCCAAAGTGCTCGTATAGGTTGGCATACCCCACCACCGTTTCCGCCATCACCCACCAATGGATATCGGGGTCTTTGTCCTCGTGGCGCATGCTGCCGTCGGCGTTCAACCCCTCGCCGGCGGCACGTGCCACCTTGCGCACCAACTCGTTGTGGTTCTCGCCGATAATATGGGCTGCCTCGTCTAACAGCCACGAAGCCTCGATGTCGTGCCCGTAACTCTCGCCGGTGCGGGGGCTGTGCCATTGCTCATCGAAGAAGAGGTCCATATGGTTGGTCTGCGGGTTGCGGATGATGGTGTCGAACACCTGTATGAGGTTGTGTATGGCTTCTTTCAGGTCGGGGTCGCTCCAGATACGGTAGAGATTGGTGTACGGCTCCAAGATATGCAGGTGGGTGTTCTGCGATTTCTGCATATTCTCGTCTTTGTCGCTCAGGCGCATGTCGGCTATGGGCTGCCAGTCGCGCGTGGTGGCTTCGATGTAGCCGTTGTACGCACGGTCACGCGAGTGCTGTTCGATGCAACGGAAGAGGTGTATTGTCATACGGAGCGACTTTTCATCGCCTGTGGCACGGGCATACTCCGAGAAGCCGTAAATCATAAACCCCAGGGCATAGAACTGCTTTTTCGTGTCTTTGGGACGCCCGAGATAGTCCACCGACCAATAGGTACCGCCGTATTCGTGGTCTACAAAATGCTCGAGGATATAGTCGCGTGCCCGTGTTGCGGCGTCCAGATATTCGGGACGGTGCAACACACGGTACGCAGCCGAGAACGCCCACAATATGCGGGCATAGAGTATGCCACCGCGGTCTGCTTGTGGCATCAGTACCTCGTGTCCGGTCACTTGCCCGTAGAACCCGCCGTGTTCGTGGTCCTGCAGCCGCAGCCAATAGGGCAGGATATTCTGTGTCAGGCAGTCGGTGAGTTGTTGTTTAAGCCTTTGCATTGCGTTGTGCGTTTAGTTGGACGGTAATATCCGCCATTTTCTTTTCGGTCAGCAGGTAGAAACTGATGAATACCACCGACAGCAGGGTGCCCGCTGCGGGCAGTATCGACAGGAACATGCGTATGCCGTGTATCGACTCTGCGTTCTGCACGGCGTTGGCCTCGAAGCCGAACATAGCCAGCAGCCAGCCTGTCAGTGCCGTACCGATTGCCCAGCCGAACTTCTGCGACATGGATGACGACGAGAAAATCAAGCCCGTAGCCCTGTTGCCGGTCTTCAATTCGGAGTAGTCGGCGCAATCGGCGTACATGCTCCACAGCAGCGGGAAGATACTGCCTGCACAGATGCTAATCAGGAATTGGAACACAAATATCCATGCCAACTGCGTGGGCTCGAACATATAGAAGATGACGCTCAGCACGGTGGCTATCACCATGGCTCCGAGGTAGGTCTTTTTCTTGCCGATGCGGTTGGATACGGGTGTCGCCAGTATCACGCCGATGATATTGGATGCCTGTCCCACAGCCAGGTACAATCCGCTCAGCACAAACGGTATGCCCAGCAGCGAGATATCTGAGTAGGTGCCTTCCTGCACGTAGTATTTGAAGTAGTACACCGTCGCTCCGTCGCGGATGGAGTTGAACACCAATGCCGACACACCCGCGCCCAATAGTATCCACCACGGGCGGTTGTGCAGCAGGTCGCGCAGGTCTGCCCGCAGCGAAGATGGTGCCTCTTTGATGGGTTTCACACGTTCGCGCGTCAGCAGGAAACAGCCTAAGAACAGCACTGCGCATATCGCTCCAATCACCGCCACTGCCAGCGTCCACCCGCGCTGTTGATCTGCCGCCTCCGTGCTGTGCCCCGAGAATGCATTCACCATGGGCATGAATAGCAGCAATGCCACAAACGAGCCTATATAGGCAAAGGTCATGCGGTAGGTGGATAGTTGGTTGCGGTCTTTCACATCGGGGCTCATTACGCCCAGCAGCGACGCATAAGGCACGTTGATGGCGGAGTAAATCATCATCATCATCACCGAGTAGGTGGCATAAGCGTACACCAACTTGCCCGTCTGTCCCAGGTCAGGTGTGAAGAAAGTCAGCACGCCCACCAGTGCAAACGGCACTGCCAGATACAGCAGATACGGGCGGAAACGCCCGAAACGTGAGTGCGTACGGTCGGCTATCACGCCTACGATTGGGTCGAACATCGAGTCCCATATCCGCGTCACGAGGAACATGGTGCCTACGGCTGCGGCGGAGAGACCGAACACATCCGTATAGAATATCATCAGATAGGCGCCGAACAACTTCCAGAACATCGACGACGCCATATCGCCGAAGCCGTATCCTATCTTTTCCGACCACTTAACCATTGTTCTTGTCTATCAATGCATTGATTGTCCTCACCGAAGCCCCTGTGCTCAGCCCGTCTTTCGGCGTATGCATGCAGTAGTCCACCAGCCGTTCTATGGACGAGGTAGCCACGTGCATGCGTGTGTCCGAACTGGCGTAGTAGATATACACGGTGCCGTCGGGTGCAGCCACCCAGCCGTTGGTAAAGAGCACGTTCATCATATCGCCCACATACTCTTCCCCCACGGGTGCCATAAAGTACCCGCCGGGTTGTGCTATCGGCCGCCATGGTTCGTCCGGTGCGGTCATGTAGAGATACAGCACATAGCGCAATCCGCTGGCGCACGCGCGCACGCCGTGTGCCAGGTGCAGCCAGCCTTGGGGCGTCTTGATGGGGTGGGGACCCTCGCCGTTCTTCACCTCTTTGATGGTGTGGTAGTAGCGGCAGTCGATGATGCGCTCTTCCGTCACCACGGCATGTTCTATATCGTCCACCAATGCCCAGCCTATGCCGCCGCCGTTGCCTGCTTCTATGAACCCGTCTTGCGGGCGGGTGTAGAACGCATACTTGCCGTCCACGAACTCGGGGTGCAGCACCACATTGCGCTGCTGGCTCTGGCTCTGCAGGTCGGGCAGGCGGTATCAGGTGCGCAGGTCGTGTGTGCGGGCGATGCCGCAGGTAGCGGTCGCCGCCGACAAGTCATTGGGATAGCGGTCGTCGTGCCGCTCCACGCAGAAGGTCCCGTATATCCAGCCGTCCTCGTGTTGTGTCAGGCGCATGTCATACACGTTGGTGGCGGGTATCACGTCTTCGGGCATGGTTATCGGGCTGTCCCAAAAGCGGAAGTGGTCCACGCCGTTCTCCGATTCGGCTACGGCGAAGAACGACTTGCGGTCGTTCCCTTCCACGCGGGCTACCAGCAGGAATTTCCCGTCCATATATATCGCTCCTGAGTTCAGCACGGCATTGATTCCGATGCGTTCCAGCAGGTACGGGTTGTCTTTCTCCGAGAAGTCGTATCGCCAGTTCAACGGCGTGTGTGCGGCTGTCAGCACGGGGTAGCGGTAGCGCGTATAAATCCCGTTCAAGGCAGGTTCCGGGATATTGTCACGGTTCAGAAGGGCGGCATGTTGCTCTTCGAGTAGTTGCTTGCGTTGTGTAAAAAACTTATTGCGGTTATTTTTTGTTGGTTTCATTCAGTTGTTTCAGGAAGTAGGTGTGCTTGTCGCGGTAGAAGGCGCGGAAGTCCTCCGCCGATGTATCGCCGGCGAAGGGCACGTAGTAGTGCTGCGGCTGGTCATACGCGTTGCGCCAGAGCAGTACGTAACTCAGCGGATACCGGCTCACCACGGGGAGTAGCACCTGCGTCCACCAGTCGGCTATCGGGCACGACTCCAGACCCGTCTCGGTTAGGGCGATGGGTTTGCCCGTGACCTCTCCTGCCCGTTGCAGGATATCCAGGCACCCGCACAGGTTCCGCTGGTACACCTCGGGCGTCTCGCTGCCGAAGTGATAGCAGTCCACGCCCAGCATATCCACGTATGCGTCGCCGGGGTAGTACAGCATATAGGTCGAGTCGGTAATGCCCAGGTTGGGCGAGTATGCCCACACTATCTGTTCGGGCACGCGCGCCGTCAGGTAGTCGTGCGTGAAGCGGTACAGCGATTTGTATTCTTCCGCTGTGCAGCAACTGGCGCCCCACCAGAACCATGTCCCGTTTTGCTCGTGCCAGGGTCGGAAAATCACCGGAATAAGACCCTGTCTTGCCGCACCCTCGCAGCAAGGGATAAGCAAGGGATGAGCAAGGGATAGAAATAGGTTGGCGATGCTGTCCAGCGACTCTGTCAGACGATAGTGGAGGCTGCCGCCGGGCAGCAGCGCACGAACCACATTGTCGCACGATGTGTCCCACGAACTGCCCCCTGTCGCGAAGTTACGCGGATGCCACGATACGGACACAATTCCGCCTCTTGCGTACTGGTCGGTCATAGCCTCGCGTATCAGCCGGAACGGGATGCCGTCGATGTTCACGCTGTCGCCGGTCTCTATATGCCCGAGGTCGAACGACACCACGGCGGGGTAATCCCCTGTCACTTCGTAGCAGTCGCTCCGGCCGCGCTCTCCGCACCAGGCTACGTCGCTCACGTATGTGTCACGGCTCCAGTGGGAGTTGCGCGAGTTGCCGTAAGAGTAACCCGCCACCATATTCTGGATGGCGAACAGGGATTCGTCGCAGTTGTTGGCGCTTATGTCGAATAGTGTGCCGTAGTCCGTGGACAGTTGCAGACCCGAGTTCTTTATCACGTCCTCCGCGTACGCCTTGGCTTGGGCGAAGTACTCGGCGGAGTGGGCGTCGCTCAGGTGCGAACCCATGGTCAGATACACTTTGGCGAGCATGCCCTTGGCGGTCCAGCACGTGGCCATGCCTTTCACCTTGGCGGTGGAGGGCAGGGTGGATGCCGCATACTCCAGGTCGTTCACGATAAACCGGTACACGTCTTCCTGACGGTGGCGGTACAGCGGCGTGTTCATCATCTGCAGGTTGTCCTCTACTATCGTCACGGGACCCCAGTACTCTGTCAGGAAGTAGTACGCTACCGCACGCACACAGCGCGCTTGTGCCACGCCCTGCATGATGGCGTCTTCGCTAAGGTGGTTCTTGCGGGCGGCGGGGGGCATGTCATTGATGATGTTATTGGCAAACGATATCACTCGGTACAATCCCTTCCTGCCCTGCGTCAGATATGTGTTGTTGGCGCCGAAGGAAGCGTAGTAGAACTGACCCTCTTGGTCATAGTCGTAGAACATGTCTCCCGACAATTCGTCACCTGCCATCCACATGAACGACATGGCGAAGTTACTCCACGTCTTGGCGGCGTAGAGCGAATAGCAGTTCTGCTCTATGGCACGCTCCGAGGTGTAGAAATTGTCTGTGGTCAGCGTGTCTTGGGGTTTGTTGTCCAGAAAATCGCAACCGGCAAGACCCATGCCCGTCATCAGCAAGGCTGCTGCGAACAGGCGGACATATTTTCGATGGTTATATCTCATAATGGTAGTATCTGTCAGGGTTAAAATACTAAGTTCAGACCGAACGTAAACGAACGCGGCGAAGGATAACGGCCCATGTCGATGTTTTGCATGCCCGCCTGTTGGTTATACGAACCTATCTCGGGGTCGTAGCCCGAGTATTTGGTAAACGTCCACACGTTCTGGGCGTTGAAATACAACTTGATGGCGTTGATATGGGCTTTCTTTATCAGGTCGCGGGGGAAGTTGAAGGCGAGTGTCAGGTTGGAGATTCGCAGGTAGGAGGCATCCTCCAGCCAGCGGTCCGACATACGGTTGTTGCGGTTGACATCGGTCGTCGACCAGCGCGGCATGGTCGGATTGTTGGCCACATAGATGTTCTCTGCCGCCATATTCGATGCGTTGCCGTCATAGTAGCCGTACTGCACGCGTCCCGCTATCGAGCGCGCCTGATTGTCCCATAGTGAGTTCAGACCCTCGGTCTTTACTCGGGTGTAGTTGAGAATCTTGCCGCCAACAGAGCCTGTCATGTTCAGACCCAAGTCAAAATGCCATATACGGAATGTGTTGCTCCAGCCGAAAGTGAACAGTGGGTTCGGGTCGCCGATGATGGTCTGGTCGGCGTCGGTAATCTTGCCGTCACCGTCCATATCCTTGAAGCGGATATCGCCTACCCATACGCCCGAAGCCTTGTCTATGCGGTTCTGACCCTTCCCGTTATCCACCTGCACGGGACCGTTCTTTATCTCCTCGGCATTCATGAAGTAGCCGTCGGTCACAAATCCGTAGAAGCATCCCATAGGTTGCCCCACGGTGATGATAGTGGCTGTCTGGAACTCGGAATACCAGTCCAGTTTGCCGTAGATAGGCGTGTTCTGGCTGTCCATTGCCAGTACGCGGTTGCGGTTTACCGATACCACGATGTTGGCGGTCCAGTCGAAATACTTGGTCTGTACCGGCACCGTGTTCAGCGATATGTCCACGCCGCGGTTGCGCACTTTGCCGATATTCTGCATCGGAGTGGCGATACCGTCCCACGACGACTCGCCGCCGAGTACCGCGGGCACCGACGGAGTCAGTAGCAAATCCTTGGTGTCCTTGTTGTACAGGTCCATGCTCAGGTCGATGCGCGACTGGAACAGGGCCAGGTCAAGACCGATATTGAATTGCTCACTGGCTTCCCATTTCAGGTCGGGGTTCGAGAAATTGGACATGCGGTAGGCGGTACCGAACGGCATGATGAATGCCGTCATCTTCGAACCGTATAGGTAATTGTCGATCTTCGAATTGCCCACTTGTCCGTAGCCGAAACGCAGTTTCAGGTTGCTCACTGCCGTAGCCTCTTCCATCCATGGCTCCGAGGATATGCGCCATGCCACGGCGGCTGACGGGAAGCACCCCCAGCGGTGGTTGGGACCGAACTTGCTGCTTGCGTCACCCCGCACGGTCACTGTGGCAAGGTAGCGGTTGTCGTAGTTGTAGTTCAATCGGCCGAATACCGACATCGTGGTGCTGTAGTCCTTCCACCCGTTGTTGGTCACGTAATCACCGTCTGCTGTCACCACTTGGATATCGTTACTGCTCAGGTTCTTCTTCTGCAGCGATGCACCTTCCCATTCCGAACGCGACATCTCCATTCCCGCCATCGCGCCGATAGTGTGCTTCTGGATAGTCTGGTTGTATGAGAAATAGTTCTTCCACAGCCAGTAGAACGAACGGTCATTCTGCTCGAATATCTTGTTGATGTCATTCTTTATCGACCCGAACTGATAGGTCGGCACGAAACCGCGGTTGTGCGCTATATTGTTGTCTAACGAAAATTCAGTGCGGAAATTCACTTCTTTGCAGAAGTTCACCTGACCGTACACATTGCCCATCACGCGGTCACGGGTCAGGTTGTTGTTCTTTTGCAGTGCCATTGCCACCGGGTTATACGCCGTAGAGGCATCCACGGTGGAGGGACCGGAATAGTCACCGTTGAAGTCGGTGACGGGTATATCGGGTTGCATGGTCAGCGATTGCAGCAGCACGCCGTCCACACCGTCGTTCTGTATTATCTTCTCGTTGGTGCGGGCGTAACTGAGAGAGCCGCCTAACTTTACCCGTTTGTTGAACTCGTGATCCACATTCGCGCGCAGTGAGAAACGCTCGAATTGCGAACCGATTATCGTACCGTCTTGCTTGGCATAGCCACCCGATACGGCAAACTGGGTAGCCTTGGTGCCACCCGTTAGGGATAGTTGGTGACTGTGCATCAGTGCGTTTCGGGTGATGGCTTGCTGCCAGTTGGTGCCTTCGCCCAATAGGGAGAGGTCACGATAGGCATCCGACAGGTTCGATGAATAGCCGCCATAGTACAACTCCTGTTGATAGGCGGCATACTCGCGCAGATTCATCATCGGTATCTGCTTGGCGAAGGTCTGAACACCTACGTAGCCGTCATAAGTGATGTTCACTTTGCCTTCTTGACCACGCTTGGTGGTTATAATCACTACGCCGTTGGCACCTGCAGCACCGTAGATGGCGCAGGCGGAGGCGTCTTTCAGCACATCCATGGACACGATGTCCGACGGAGCAATCGCTGCCAATGGGCTTACTTTGTTTTGCCCGTTGGAGCCGCCCTCCCAGTCAAAGCCCGCAATGGAGGTGCCCGAACCGTTCATCGGGATACCGTCAATGATATACAGTGGCTCGTTGTCACCGTTGATGGACGATGCACCGCGCACGCGGATGGAGGCTGCGGCACCGGGGGCACCCGAGTTGGCGGATACCTGTACGCCTGCCACACGTCCTTGCAGCATCTGGTCGGCGTTCACGATGATGGACTCCTTCAGTTTGTCACCCGTCACCGAACCCACCGAACCCGTCAGGTCCACCTTGCGCATCGTACCGTAACCCACTACCACCACTTCGTCCAATACTTCCGTGTCTTCGTGAAGCACCACGCGCACGGTGCTTTTGCCGCTTACCGGCACTTCCTCCGTACGGTAGCCTATCGATGATACGACGAGGGTGGCTTTTTCTGCTACGGATAGTACAAACTGACCATCCAAATCAGTCACGGTACCTTGTGTGGTACCCTTTACCATGACATTGGCACCTATGATGGGCTCGTTATCATGGGCACCGTCAAGCACTACGCCCGTAACCGTTTTGGTTTGGGCAAAGGCTGCGCTCACGGTCAGCACCCATACTATCAGGAACAGAATTCGTTTCATTTGTTGTTGTATCAATTATAAGAATGACTATGAATCGCTCTATGTGTGTAAAAACACCCATAGGCGAAGGCTGTACCTCCGCCTATGGATATCACGGTTGTCTTATTTCAATATCTGACCTTGGGCATTGTAGCGGACACCGTCGCGGATGAGAATCAACTGGCCGTTCTCTATCATCTTCTGCACGTTGTCTTCGGCTACGGTTACCTCTTCAGTGTCTGTACCGATACCGCTGCGCAGGCTGATGCACTCGATGGTGACACTGCCTTCTGCGGCTAACTTGAAGCACAGGCACTCTACCTTGTTGAATTTGGCATCCTCGCTGGCACCTTCGATAGGTATCAGTATCTCATTGCCTGATTCTATCTCATTAGCCTAATTGTTTCCGTTGCCGTTCACGTCTATAATCAGTTTGGCAGGCACTTGCTCTGCGAACTTGATGTACAGGCTCTTGTATGCGCTCCAGTCGGCGTTGCCCATGCTCAGGTACAATCCGCCCCATGCGTCGGTCCACGTAGCGGTATGCGTTGCGCCATCCCATGTGGCACCCCAACTTTCTCCGTCCTTATAGCCGTCTTTCTCAGGCAGATTCACTAAGATACCCCCGCAACCGGTAATGGGTTCTTCGCTGCCGCCGCGCAGGGTCATACACTGAATCTTGACGCTGTCCTTTGCGGCCAACTTGAAACACAGGCACTCTACCTTGCTGAAGTCCACGTTTTTGTTGCCTTGTATCGGAATGATGATATGGTCACCACCGCTAATCTCTTGCGGGTCATTATTACCGTTGCCGTTCACATCCACTATCAACTTGGCAGGTACTTCGCCGTCAAACTTGATGTACAAATCTTTATAGCCCGACCAGTCTGCGTTGTTCATACCCAGATACAATCCGCCCCATGCTTGGGTCCATGTAGCCATTTGTTTCTCACCGTTCCATGTGGCACCCCAACTCTCGCCGTCTTTGTAGCCGTCCTTTGCAGGCAGGGTTACGGCAGTCCCTTCAGGGCAACCGGTGGGATCTGCGGGAGAAGGTCCGTCACCACGCAAAGTCATGCACTCGATGGTAACGCTGCCTTCCTCTGCCATCTTGAAGCAGAGACACTCTACTTTCGAGAAGTTTACAGCGGTGTTCCCCTTGATAGGAATAACCACAAAGTTACCACCGGCTACCTCTATGGGGCTATTACCACCGTTACCGTTTACATCCACGATAATCTTGGCGGGTACATCGTCTTTGAATTTGATATACAGGTCTTTGTACGATGACCAGTCGTCGTTATTCATGTTCAGGTAGAGGCCTCCCCACATATAGGTCCATGTGATGGTTTGCGTTTCGGCGTCCCATGTGGCACCCCAACTGTTGCCGTCTTTGTAGCCGTCCTCGGCAGGCAACTTCACAGCCGTACCCTCGGGACAACCTGTCGTTGGCAATACTTCGGGCTTTTCTCCGGCTGCCAGCAGGTAGATAGCCTTTACCTTTACCGTACCTGCGGTCTCGGATTTAATCATCACTTTCTGAATGTCAGACTTGCCTTCTTCATCCAATTTCAAGGTAATCACATTCTTTTCTGTAGCGTCCAGAATATCAGCCTCGGTAGGAGTGGCAATTTGGTTGTACTCTACACTTACCAACAGGTGCATCTCGCCGGCATCCTCAAACTCTACACGCAATGTCTCATAGGCACTGCAGTCTTTGTTACCCCACCACAACTGGGCAGCTTCGCTCCATGTTCCGGTGAAGGTGATGGTTCCTTTGTCCACTGTTACGCCTCCCCATCCTGCTGTCAAAGCGGAGGGAGAGATAGTCTCCGATGCGAACATCGTTGTCATGGCGCAGACCAATGCCGCTGCCATGAACATAGTCAATCTTTTCATCATAATATCGTTTGGTAATTTGTTTGTTATATAGTCTTATTCTACCACGTTGGTAAGGGCGTCATAGCGCACGCCGTTGCGGATGATATACAGTCGCCCGTTCTCTATCACCTTCTTGGCTCCCGTATGCTCTGCCGCTACATTCTCCACGGCGGTGGCTTTCGTATAGCACTTGATACTTACTATCTCCGAGATGCCGGGCCATACATTCACGATGCAGCCGTAACCCCTGCTGTCCTCACCGTAGTGCCATTCGCTTCCCCCTTTCTTGGCAAAATCAATCAGTTCCGATATCAGGAAGCGGTACTCCGAAATGCCCAAGCCGTTGCACTTGTTGGGAAAGTCGTATTGTGATACATTCCAGTCGTCCATGGCGACAATCTTTGCGATACCCCAGCCGAGTTGTTTGGCTTCGTCTAAGCAGTCAAGGTCACTACCACCAAATCGCTCTCGCTGTGTGACAGCAACTCCTGCTTGAATATCTTCTGACAGTTCTCGCCCTCTTCCGTTTTCAGTGCCGTTTCCTTCATGCTGCTGATGTCGTACGGATCAGCACCGCCTTCCACGGTACAGCGAATCAATGTCACGTCATCGCCCTTGGAGGATTGGATATATACCTTCTGTACGCTGTTCTTTTTCTCGGGGTTCAGCACCAGTCGCACCTTGCCTTGTCCTTGCGTGCTGATAGCCTGTTCGTAGCCGTTGCTCTCCTTCTCCGTGCCGTACTCTACGTTGATAGCCACCTGCCAGCCTACTTTCTCGAACTCCAGCGTCACGGCGTTGTAGCGGCTCCAGTCATCACCGCCTATCCACCAGCCGGCTCCGCCGGTCCAACTCTTGGAGAATTGCACTACGTTACCCTCGGTGGTCACACCCCCGAAGGTATTATCCAAATGGTTGACGTCCAACTCCAAGTTCTGGGCACTGATACCCGCACACAGGAGCAGACTGAAAAACAGAGATAAATTCCTTTTCATTTACGTTATTATTTAAGAGTTAATTCTCATGGTTTAATCGACGCCGCAAAGGTACTGCCTTTTCTTTGTTCAAAACTGCACAATGTTATCTGATAATGATACTATTTGTACAAATGTTGTTTTTTCATTATGTTTGCTTCTTGTTATGCGTTTTTGTACCATGCTTCGGCATGTCTGTTTCTGTCATACCAGTACCTTGTTCTTCTGGTACGAGTTGCGGAATTCAATGGGTGACATTTGCTTGTGCTTCCTGAAGAGCCGGTTGAAGTTGGATATGTTGTTGAATCCGCATTGGTATGCTATCTCTGCCACCGATTGCGTGGTATCCACCAGCATACGCGAGGCGTATCCCAGCCGCATGTCTATCAGATAGTTGGTGAGCGTTCTGCCTGTGCGCAACTTGAAGAAGCGCGAGAACGACACTTCGGTCATGCCCACTATGTCTGCCAGTGTCGCCAGCGGTATGTCGTCCATATAATGCAGGCGTATATAGTCTTCCACTTTCTGCACACGCCTTGAGTCGGCGGATATGTTTGCTTTGGCAAACGAACCCGACGACAGTGTCCGTGCCTTGCTGTCCTTCGACAGACGGAATAGCAGACGCCAGAATTGCAACAGTTGGGCGAATCCGTCTGTGCAGTGCAGCAGTTCTTCAAGGTCGCCATATATGGCAATGATGGTTTCCTTGGAGAAGCATAGACCTTGTTTGGCACGTTCCAGCATACTCCCGATGGACGCAAACTGGTTTTTGTTGAGCAGTGTCTGTGAAATCAGGTCGGGGGAGAACTGTATCGTTATCTCATACATATCCCGTCTCTCGGCGTCGCCTTGCTCCCACGTATGTTCCAGGTTGGGTTGGGCAATCAGTACCAGTTCCAGGTCGGTGATGCTCTCTACCGAATCGCCTACGATGCGCTTCAGTCCGTGTCCGTTGCGGATAAAGTTCAGTTCATAGGCATCATGGGTATGCATAGGGTAGGTAAACTCGTTCTTGTGCCGCTCCACGATGTACAGACAGTCTTTGTCCGACAGCGGCGTCAGTTCTTTGATGATATTGGTAGTATGTACCATAGTAAAAATAGTATTAGATTATACCCTGCAAAGATACTAAACAATGCCCACTCGCACAACACGGCAGTATTTCACGTATCGCAAAATGATAAAATAGTATCATTTTTACAATCGGTACGACACTTTACTTGTTGTCTTTTGCCGATGTTACAATGGGCAGGGGTTGCATAGGCAGGAAAAATGTTGTATCTTTGCAGCCCGTTTGTTAAAACAATATGACTACACTTACTGACAATGTACGTTATGACCGCGATGACCTGCACGAGGCTGTGCGGGTGCTGCGTGAAGGCGGCGTGATATTGTACCCTACCGATACGGTATGGGGCATAGGTTGTGATGCGACCAATGAGGCGGCTGTGCAACGGATATTTGAGATAAAGCACCGGGCGGACAGCAAATCGATGTTGGTGCTGTTGGATGGTGCGGGGAAGTTGCAAGGGTACGTGGAGCGCGTTCCCGATACGGCATGGACACTCTTGGAGGTATCGGAAGGACAGAAGCCGATGACCATTATCTATCCGAAGGCTAAGAATTTGGCGCACAATCTGCTGGCGGAAGACGGGAGTGTGGGGATACGTATCACGCAGGAGCAGTTTTCACGGGCATTGTGTGAGCAACTGCATCGCCCTGTAGTATCTACATCGGCGAATATCAGCGGCGAACCCGCAGCAAAAGTGTTTGACGAAATAGTACAGGAGATACGCGATGCGGTGGACTACGTATGTATGTATCGCCGCAACGACAAGACACCTCATCAGCCGTCATCCATTGTGAAGATTGATGAAGCGGAGCATATAACCATTATTCGGCAATAAGGAATGGCACGCCTGAACAACCATAGGAAGCAACAACTCATATATATCGTGGTAGATGCCGTATCAGCCGTAGCGATATGGTTGGCGTTCTTGTTGTTTCGGTGGTTGGTGTATGACGGAAAGTTGTTCGGAGTGGATACGGTACTGATACCGGCATTCAGTTTTTATCCGCCGCTGTTCTTGTATCCGTTAGGGTGTCTGGTCGTGTACTATTTGTCAGGCTATTACCTTCGCCTTATGCGCAAGCGCTACAGCAAAGAGTTGGCGGCAACGGCAGTGACATCATTGATTATCGGTTTGGGTGCGTTCTTCTTGATAATCATAGACGACCCCGTAACGAACTATCATCGCTACCTGGTGTCGTTGATTGTGCTTGTCGGATTGCAGTTTGTGGGTTGTTATGTGCCGCGGTTGGTGGTGACGTATCTGTCACGTAGGCGTTATCCGGAGATATACCGGTGTTTCACCATACATAGTGTGGCGGAAGTGGAGGATTTCAAGCGGCTGCACGCCATGGAACCTCAGGATGAGGTGATTATTGATTTGAATGGGAATACGAATGAGCGGGATATATACACGATTATTAGTCAGGTTTACCCGCTGAATGTGGAGATATGCGTTGTGCCTCGCTTGTATGACATGCTGACAGGCGCGGCGAGTATTCAGGATGTGGGTGATATGCCGCTTGTGCGCATTACGGAACATAAGATGAGCGACTGCGGGTTGTGTATGAAGCGGGCATGCGATGTGGTGATGGCTTTGATGGGTATGGCCGTACTATCGCCTGTGTATCTGATAGTTGCTATATTGGTGAAGTGTTCGTCTAAGGGACCTGTGATATACCAACAGGAGCGTATCGGTTTGCACGGGAAGCCGTTTATGATACTGAAATTCCGCACGATGACAGACCATGCAGAGCAGGGTGTGCCGTGCCTGAGTTCGGATAATGACCCGCGTATCACCCGCTTGGGGCATGTATTGCGCAAATACCGCATAGACGAGTTGCCACAGATGTGGAATGTACTGCGGGGAGATATGTCGATAGTGGGGCCGCGCCCTGAGAGACGGTTCTTTATTAATCAGATAGAACAAGTAGCGCCCTATTACTGCTTGATTTACCGAATCCGTCCGGGGCTGACCAGCTGGGGTCCTATTAAGGTCGGGTACACCGATACGAGGGATAAGATGGTGCGCCGGCTGAATTACGACATAGTATATATGGAGAATATGTCGCTCCTGCTGGATATAAAGATACTATTCTTCACAGTAGGTGTGATATTGGATGGCAAGGGCAAATAAGTAAGAGAGAGTTATGACATACGATGAAGCAATAAAACGACTGGAAAGCATTGTACAGGAGTTGGATGACTCGCAAGCCCTCAGCATGGATGTGTATCAGAAAAAGGCAAAAGAAGCCAAAGAATTGTTGGCGTTCTGTCAGAAACAACTGACGGATTGGGAGGAGAAGATGGACGAGATACTCATCTGATTAGTTCAAAATACGCATATTGTATTGCGAATGTGCGAAAAAAGCAGTACATTTGCAGGCGAGAAGTACGGCGGAAGTTGCCTGTCAATAGCGAAGTGTATATAGCCATCTCGGGAAATATCGGTGCGGGAAAGACAACATTGACCAAGATGTTGGCTCGCTATTATGGTTGGGAACCGCGATTCGAGTCGGTGACGTTCAACCCCTATCTCGAAGACTACTACACGGATATCAAAAGGTGGTCGTTCTGCTTGGAGACCTATTTCCTGAAGGAGCGGTTCAAGGATATGCTGGCTATCAGCCAAGCCACGCACACCATCGTGCAGGACCGCAGTATTTTCGAGGGTGTGTATGTGTTCGTGACCAACAACTACCGGCGCGGCGACCTGTCCGAGCGCGACTACGAAACCTATATGGAACTCTTCGGGCACATGAAACGGCTGATGAAAATGCCCGACTTGATGATTTATCTGCGCAAGTCGGTGCCAAGTCTCATCGCACAAATACAAAAACGCGGACGGGCATACGAGGCAAGCATGCAGTTGGACTACTTGCGCGACCTCAACGAGCGATATGAGGATTTCATCTTCCACCAATACGAGGGGCGCGTGCTCGTGATAGAGAGCGACAACATAGATTTCGAGAACAACCCGGAGGACTTCCGACAGATAATCAACAAGATAGACGCACAGTTGTTCGGACTATTCAGTGAGGATACGTGGAAATAAGGCTGAGGATAAATCGTACATCGTAAATAACTAAATCGTAAATAGTTTTATGCATATAGCAGTTGCAGGAAACATTGGCAGCGGCAAGACGACGCTCACCAATATGCTCGCCAAGCATTATGGCTGGACACCCCGTTTCGAGAGTGTGGACTTCAATCCCTATCTCGAAGATTTCTATGCGGACATGAGTCGCTGGTCGTTCAACTTGCAGATTTATTTCCTCAACAAGCGGTTCAAGGACGTGGTGGAGATAGCCAATTCCACGGACTACATTATTCAAGACCGCACTATCTATGAGGACGCGCGTATCTTCGCCCCCAACCTGCACAGGCAGGGGTATATGTCTGACCGTGACTTCGACAACTACAGGGACCTCTTCGACCTGATGATGTCGCTCGTCAAGATGCCCGACCTGATGATTTATATCCGCTCCACCATCCCCAACCTCGTGTCGCAGATACAGAAACGAGGTCGCTCATACGAAGCCAGTATGCGTATTGATTACCTGCAGGGACTCAACGAATTATACGAAAACTGGATAGCAGAATACAAGGGCAAACTGCTTGTCATCAACGGTGACCATATCAAGTTTGGCGACCGCCCCGAGGACTTCCGTTACATCACCGACCGCATCGATGCCGAACTCTTCGGACTCTTCCCCTTTGAGGGCAACGACTCCGTCGGCAAAGAGATTAAATAGTACTCATAACTCTCCAACTGCTCTCAACCCTCAACTCTCAACCCTCAACTAAACGTGATACAGAAGTTCCTCGACTATATCGCCATCGAAAAGCGTTATTCGCCGCGGACCGTGGGCGAATACCACGACGACTTGTGCGCATGGTGCGAGTTCTTGGGCGTTGATGTGCAGGACTTTAACCCCAAAGATGTCACGGACAATGACGTGCGCTTGTGGATGGTGCACATGCTCGACGAGGAACACCAGTCACCCCGCAGCGTGAAGCGTCGGCTGTCTGCCCTGCGCAGTTTCTACAAGTTCATGCTGCGTGTAGGGTTGGTCAGCGTGGACATCACCCACACCGTCATCACCCCCAAGGCGGACAAACCCCTGCCCGTCTTCTTCCGCGAGAGTGAGATGGAGAACTTCAAACGCTTGAGCAGCAACGAGTTCGACCCCGACGAGGAAGACCCTGTCAAACGTTTTGAGGCACTCCGCAACTACCTCATCATCGAGATGCTCTACCAGACGGGCATGCGTCGTGCCGAGATGCTCGGGCTTACTGACAACGATGTGGACACCGCGCAGGCACAGATACGCGTCTTCGGCAAGCGGCGCAAGGAACGCATCATACCAATCGGCGACAACCTTATCCAAACGATTAACGACTATCGCCAGTCGCGACACGACATTTTGGCGTACCCGCCTGCAGGTGGCACGTTTTTTGTGCAGAAACATAGAAACGGCAATTGGGATGCCATGACGGCGGCAACGCTCTACAATATAGTCCGCGCGCGCATGAGGGAGGTATCCACGCTCAAGAAGCACTCGCCCCACGTCCTGAGGCATACTTTTGCCACCACGATGCTCAACAACGGCGCGGATATACGTACCATCCAGAGTCTGCTCGGGCATGCCAGCCTTGCAGCCACACAGGTCTATACCCACACCACCTTCGAGCAGATACAACGTGCATACAACGCGGCACATCCGCGCAGCAAACAGAACAACCATGGGAACGAAACCTCGCAATGAGGCGGAAGTCCCTCAGTATTAACCCATTAAAAAGGAGGAAACTATGAAACTGAACACCCAAGCCGTGAACTTCGAGATGGCGGAACGCCTCGAGAAGCACATTGAGAAAAAGACTGGTCGTTACGAGAAGTTGCTCACGCCCTCTGCGGAGATGGACATTCGTATGACGGTAGTCAAACCCGAAACCAACTTGAACAAAGAGACCACCATCCGCATCATCGGTATGGGACCCGAGATGTTCGCCCAGAAGACCTGCGATACCTTCGAGCAGGGCATCGACGAGTGCCTCGAAGCCCTCGAGAAACAAGTGGAGAAACTCAAAGACAGGTGATACGTACAGGAAGTCCCAAGGGCAGTAGTTATATCTTTCAAAGGGGTGTGCCAAAAGGAACGGGCACATCCCTTTTCTTTGCCCTTCTGCGGGCATAAAGTTTGAGCATGGCGCACCATATCGCCATCAATCTTTGCATATTTGCCTCCAAAGTAGTAACTTTGCACGTTGAATGGCTTGTAAACCAAGCCGCAGATAAAAAAGTATGAAACAGACAGTCTTCTTGACCGGTGCCACGGGCACCATGGGGTATGCGGGTATGCAAGAGATACTGCGCTACCCTGAGCGATATACATTGCGCGTTCTGGCGCGTCCGAGCGCGAAAAACAAAACCCTCCTGGCACCGCTTGCCGACCGCATAGAGATTGTGTGGGGCGACCTGACCAACTACGATGACGTGCTGAAAGGCGTTACGGGGAGCGACATCGTGCTACACGTGGGCGGAATGGTGTCGCCGCAAGCCGACTACCGTCCCACCGCCACCCGCAAGACCAACATCGCTGCGGCGACATATATCCGCGATGCCGTATTGGCACAGGGCGACAAGCAGCCGCGCGTGGTCTATATAGGCAGTGTGGCACAGATGGGCGACCGCCGCGAACCGCTCCACTGGGGGCGCACCGGCGACCCGATTTGCGTATCGGCATACGACCACTACGGGCTGACCAAGGTGGCAGGCGAATGGATAATCACCAACTCGCCTATCCGCAAATGGGTGAGCCTGCGCCAGTCGGGTATCCTCTATCCCGCCATTCTCAAGAACTTCGACCCGATTATGTTCCACGTACCTATCCGCGGTGTGCTGGAATGGGCGACCGTGGAGGACAGCGGGCGACTATTAGAGCGCGTGTGCCGCGAAGAAGTGCCGGACGAGTTCTGGAACAACTACTACAACATCGGTTCGGGCAAAGAGTACCGCATCAACAACTACGAGTTCGAGAGCCTGATACTGGACGCTGTGGGTTGCCCGCGCCCCGAACAGATTTTTGACACCAAGTGGTTCACCACCCGTAATTTCCACGGAATGTGGTATGCCGACGGCGACCGGCTTGAGAACTACCTGCATTTCCGCGCCAACGTACCCATTCGCGAGTATTTCCACCAAATGGCAAAGGCAGACAGCATACCCGGTGCTATCAAATTTGCGTCGAAGACCAAGATTGCCAAACTGTTCCCGCACTGCGTGAAGTTGGCGATGCGGGTGATGGCGAACTCGAAAGAGCACGGTACGCAATGGTGGATAAAAAACAATGTAGAGCCGCGTATCCATGCCTACTACGGCAGTATGGAAGCCTATAAGGCGATACCCGACTGGAAGCATATCGACTTGAGCCACAACAGCGAAGAGGCTGTCACACTCGACCACGGCTACGACGAACAGAAACCGATGTCGCTCTTCACTATCGAGGATATGCAAAAGGCTGCCGCTTTCCGCGGGGGCAAGTGTCTCTCCTCGGAGATGACGCAAGGCGACTGGGACACGCCATTGGAGTGGGAATGTGCCGAAGGACACCGCTTCAGCGCCTCGCCGCGCGTGGTACTGCTCGGCGGACATTGGTGCCCCGAGTGTATGCCGTGGCCGTACAAGGACGAACCGAATCCGCGTCCGTGGCACTGGGACAAAGTGGCAAAGCACAATCCGTTCTTTGCGCAGATATGGGCTCCGCTCCACGATGCCGACGAGAACAATGTCTATGGCCCCGAGATATTCAACGGGTGGGAGAAATAGCAAGGTGCGATGCACCTTGTACGCCCCGAAGAATTTGATTCTTAAAATAATAGCCTGTTTGACATCGCTGCCAAACGGGCTATTTTGATATCTGCTTTCTTCCAGAAAAGGTGTTGCGCGTACACAAAACGCGTATCTCCCTATCCTCATGGTAAGGTCAGGGAAAGAGCAGGGAAAATAGACAGCCGTAGCACTGCATTTTCACTCCGTTGCTCTAATCTTTCTTAACCATTTCAACCTCGTGTCAAACAGCAACTATTCAGCAAGGGATACGCAAGGGATGCGCAACCCATACGCATCCTTTGCCGAATAAATACAACAATAATTCTTAATATTTTACTACATATCGTGCAACGCCAACCGTCTGTATTCCGCGGGTGTCATGCCGCTCAGGCGTTTGAACCAGCGGATGAAATGCTGCGGATAGGAAAAGCCCAACGCATACCCGATTTGGCTCACCGACAGGTTGGTGCTGAAAAGACGCTCCTTGGCGTAATCCAACGCGCGCTGTTGGATATGCTGTTTGGCGGACATTCCCGTTTCCTGCCGCATAAGGTCGCTGAAATAGCCCGTCGAGATACACAACTTGTCGGCACAATACTGCACACTCGGCAGCCCCTGCGCCGCGGGCTGTCCGCTTTCGAAACAGTCGGTCAGCAACGCCTCGAAGCGCACTAACAAATCGCTGTTCTCATGGCGGGTGGTGGCAAACTGGCGGTCATAGAACCGCAGGCAGTGGTCAAGCAGCAGTTTGATATTATCCACCACCAGCGACCCTGTATGCCTGTCCGCAGGCTGCTCCAGTTCCTCCTGTATGCGCCGCATATCCTCCACCACGGTCGCCCGCTCCTGCTCCGACAGGTGCAACGCTTCGTTGGCATTGTACGAGAAATAGGAATAGCGTTGCATAATATCCGCCAGCGCCGTGCCGTGCAGCAGGTTCGGGTGGAACGCCACCACCCACCCTTCGGGTTGGTGCCACTGACCGTCATCGGGTGAACCCATCACTTGTCCTGGCGACAGAAAGAGCATGGTCCCCTGCTCGTAGTTGTAGTGCGTGCGCCCGTAGCGCAGGTCGCCGCAGTCGGTGTCTTTCAGCAGAATGGCGTAGATGTTGTACAGTTTCTTGCAGAACCGCAGCGGTTTGCCCTGCCGTCCGTCAATCACACTCACCAACGGGTGGTGCGTCTCCACACCGAAATAGTTATTATACTGCTCCACCGTGTCTATTTGCATGATATTCTCCATATTCGCGGGTCTCCTTTCGGGTGCAAATTTACGAAAAATAATCCGTCCGCCCAACTCCCACGCCCGTCAAACCCCGTTTAGAGCCGTTTCCCGCAATCCGGGTTATCCTTCCCGCAATCGAGGTAACAATCTCCGCCTCATAGAGAGCAGCTGCTGACCACCGGCAAGACTCCCGTGGAGTACCGAGCGGCAAACAACGGGGCGTAAGGGAGAACTGAATTTTAGATTTGGCGCAGTTGTATCCAGCGCATGAAGAACGGGTCTTCGATATCGTATGAAGTGGAGCGTATCAGATAGCCTTCCCGCATTAGTTTCTTGACCGAACTATACAGTGTACTGGTAGGAAGTTGGCGGTTTTCCAACGGGCTTTCTTTGCGGCAAAGGCTTTGGAATACCCGTTTGTCGGTTCGGTTGAAAGTGAGCCACAGTCGTTCATAATCCAAGTCGTGCGTCGTAACCAACTGCTCAATAGCGGTTTCAACCACATCACGACTCTCTTTTTGGTACGCCAGCAAATCCCACACTTGTGATGCCAACTGCTGCGTATAATACGGGTGGCATTGCGTGGTAGAGAGGATTTGCGTTGCAATAGCATCCGTATGCCCGTCTGCTACCGGTTGAAGACGCTCCTGCAGATAGGTGTAGAAATCATCATAAGGGATTTTAGGCAAGATCATCAGTTTGCCGAAATGATAAAATGGTGATTTCTTGCGCTCGAAAATCTCGGTCATCATCGATTCTTGGCTGCCTAAAAAGATATAATTGATACGCTGTTGTTCTTGCAGAATGGCTCGCAGCCGCTTATCTATCCCTTTCGACAGCCCCATAATTTCCTGAAACTCATCGAAGATAACAATCAACTTCTGCTTTTCAGTGCTGACTGATTCCAACAGCGCGAGGGCATCCTCCAAAGCCACGGTTTCGTCCTGCATCGGTTGAAAAGACACATCTATTCCCTGTGTCATCGGGTTGGCGGATATGGTGGGAACCACTCGGAAATGCTGCATTTGATGTTTCAACCTCTCCCAAGGGTGCAGTTTGAACACCTCTTTGAGGATTGCAGCCGCAAAGTCCGTAACACTCACCACTTTCTGCAGGTTGAGGAATATGTACGGACGCCCTATCTGTTTGACCGCCTTATGCACCAAACTTGATTTGCCGAAACGGCGCGGGCTGATGAGTATCAGGTGGTTCTCGCTATCCATCGTTTGGCAAATGGCAGCCAACTCACTAACGCGGTCGGTGAAGTACTCATTTTCAACGATTGTACCGAATTTGAAAGGATTTTTCATACTGCGATTTTTTTCGTTGCGATTTTTTTCGCAATCATTTCAAGCGCAAAGGTACTATATTTTTTACACGTGTGCAAATAGAAAAAACTCCCCCGCACTATGTAAAAGGCAGGCGGTCAAATGTTTATTCTCCACCGTCACGGTTTTCCCCATTCTGAATCTGTTTCCCGCAATTCGGGTTATCCTTCCTGCAATCGGGGTAGCGTCTATATCGCGGAAATGGCGTACCTTTGCCGCCGAAATCAAAAACGATATAGTATGAACCGCCGAGACTTCTTGAAAGTAGCCGCAGCCACAAGTGCCGCGGTATGTATCGAACCCACGTTGAACAAAGTTGCCGCCGCGGAACGCGCCCTGACGGGACACCGCTCCGCAGTACGCACTCTCCCAGCAGGTATGGCAGCCGTCCTCACGCAGCGCACCCTCGGCACGGGTGCCGCTGCCTTCACTGTCTCCGCCATAGGCTACGGCTGTATGGGGCTCAACCACAACCGCAGCCAACACCCCGACCGCCAACAGGAGATAGCCCTTGTACACGAAGCCATTGAGCGCGGTGTGACGCTCTTCGACACCGCCGAGAGTTACAGCTACCACATCAACGAGCAACTTGTCGGCGAGGCACTGCGCGGCTACACCGACCGCGTGTTTGTCTCGTCCAAATTCGGGCATAAGTTCGTCAATGGCATACAGATAAAGACCGAGGAAGACAGCACGCCCGACAACATCAGGCGCGTGTGCGAGAACTCGCTCCGCAACCTCGGGGTAGAGACACTCGGTATCTTCTATCAGCACCGCATCGACCCGCACACGCCCATTGAGGTAGTGGCGGAGACCTGCGCCGAACTCATTCGGGAGGGCAAGATTCTCCATTGGGGGCTGTGCGAAGTCAATGCCGAAACCATTCGCCGCGCCCACCGTGTCTGCCCCCTCACCGCCGTCCAGAGCGAGTACCACCTGATGCACCGCGTCGTTGAGCGCGAGGTGCTGCCCGTGTGCAGGGAACTCGGTATCGGCTTTGTACCGTACAGCCCGCTCAACCGCGGTTTCCTCGGCGGAATGATTAACGAATACACCCGCTTCGACCCCGACAACGACAACCGGCAGACGCTGCCCCGCTTCCATCCCGACGCCATACGCGCCAACACCCGTATAGTGGAGGTGCTCAACGCCTTCGGCAGGACGCGCGGTATCACGCCCGCACAGGTGGCACTGGCATGGCTGCTGCACAAAGCACCGTTCATCGTACCAATCCTCGGCACCACCAAACTGTCGCACCTCGAAGAGAACCTCCGCGCCACCGACATCGCCTTCTCCGCAGACGACATACGGCAACTGGAAGACGCCGTATCCGCCATACCCGTCATGGGCAGCCGTTACGACGCCCTGCAAGAATCCAAAGTACAGAAATAACCCCTCATCCTATGAACCGTCCCATCCTGTTTATATTGCTGTTTGCTTGT
The DNA here is from genome assembly GCA_934692905.1 of uncultured Bacteroidales bacterium. Classification (GTDB taxonomy): domain Bacteria; phylum Bacteroidota; class Bacteroidia; order Bacteroidales; family Paludibacteraceae; genus Colicola. The sequence continues at coordinate 61,849 of CAKUUM010000002.1, read as the reverse complement.
ATGTCTTGCACCAACCAACGCCCGTTGCGCATCGCCGAGCAGGGCAGTTTTGCCGTCGGCGGCACCGTCCTGCGCGACTCCGCGGGGCATACCTACCACGGCGACCACGCCTATGTCTTCTATCAGCGACCCGTCCACGCCCGCCCGCTGCCGATGGTCTTTGCCCACGGCGTGGGGCAGTTCTCCAAGACATGGGAGACTACACCTGACGGACGCGAGGGGTTTCAGAACATCTTTCTCCGCCATGGCTATACCACCTTCCTCGTCGACCAGCCCCGCCGCGGCAATGCAGGGCGTAGCACCGAGACCGTTACCCTCACCCCGCAGTTCGATGAGGAGGTCTGGTTCAACCGTTTCTACCTCGGCATCTATCCTGACTATTTCGACGGCGTGCAGTTCGATCGGAGCGAAGAGACGCTCAACCAGTTCTTTCGGCAGATGACGCCCACCATCGGTTCGCCCGACCTGTCGCTCTACGCCGATGCATACGCTGCGCTGTTAGACAGCATCGGACCCGCCATCTTCGTCACGCACTCGCAGGGCGGCGGTGTCGGCTGGCTCACGCTGCCCAGGACGGACAATATACGGGCGATTGTTGCCTTTGAGCCGGGCAGCAACGTGCCTTTCCCCGAGGGACAGATGCCGCCCGAAGGGCATGTGCGTACCCTGTCGGGCAAGACCGAAGGCGTGGAGGTGCCGCTGGAGGTCTTCCGCAAGTTCACCACCATACCTATCATCATCTATTACGGCGACAATCTCCCTGCCACCGACGAGCGCCCCGAACTTTACGAATGGATGCGCCGCCTGCACCTTATGCGCCAATGGGCAGCAATGCTCAACGCGATGGGCGGCGATGTTACGGTCATCCACCTGCCCGAGGTCGGCATCTACGGCAATACCCACTTCCCGATGTCTGACCTCAACAACACCGCCATCGCCGACCACCTCACCCACTGGCTCCATTCCCGCCACTTGGATTGATAACCGACCATTTCCTCACCCTTATCCTCTAAACGCTATTTCCTAATATCTCCCGTTCTTGTATATTGTTTTTTAGTAGGGCAATACCATTGCCCGCTTTTCCCTTGCCTTTGCATGGGCTGGAAAAAGCATTAGGCACTTGTGCAGGTCTGAAAAAAGCAGTATCTTTGCACGCTTATTCAAAGGCTGTCATTTTGACAGCATATAGCCGTTGGCACGAAATGTGTACATCCCCCTGCGGCGAAAATCGCAAAGAATAGATTTATTGAGATAAAGGAACTGAATTATCAGGAAAGTAGTAACTAATAGTATGTAATTGTATGTCAAAAAACAAGCATAAACATAGTGCGGAAGCACAAGAGGAGACAAAAATGAGTATGGAAAACCCGCAGACAGAGGAGCCGCAGGAGGCTACTCAGGAAGAGTCGATAGAGGGTGCTACGGACGCTGAAGTGCGCGAAGAAGACGCGGAACTGCAAGCCAAAGTGGCAGAGTTGGAGAAACGTGTGGCAGAGTTGGAGGACTTGAAGTTGCGCCAGATGGCAGAGTTCGACAACTATCGCCGCCGCACCAACAAAGAGAAACTGGACCTGATGGAGACCGCCGGCGAGCGTATATTCAAAGACATGCTGCCGCTGGTGGACGACTTTGAGCGTGCCAAGGATGCCATGCAGAAGACGGATGACGTGACCGCCATACGCGACGGCATTGACTTGATTTACAACAAGTTCGTGAAGTTTCTCGGCGACAACAACGTACACGCGATAGAGACCAAGGATGCGGAGTTTTCGACCGACGAGCATGAGGCGATAACCACTTTTGCCGCAGGCGAGGACAAGAAAGGCAAGATAATCGATTGCACGCAAAAGGGGTATAAGTTGGGCGACAAAGTGATTCGCTTCGCCAAAGTGGTAGTGGGAGAGTGATTGCTAATTTAGAATTAAAAATTAAGAATTAAGAGTTGCGTGGTGTATAACCACTGCAATTGAAGTCTTATGGCAGAGAAAAGAGATTACTATGAGGTGCTGGGCGTGGACAAGAACGCGTCGGCAGAGGACATAAAAAAGGCGTACCGTAAAAAGGCGATACAATACCACCCCGACAAGAACCCCGGGGATAAAGAGGCAGAAGAGAAGTTCAAGGAGGCTGCAGAAGCCTACGAGGTGCTGTCAGACCCTCAGAAACGTCAGCGTTATGACCAGTACGGCTTTGCCGGCATGGGCGGTGCAGGCGGCTTCAACGGCGGGCAAGGCATGAACATGGAGGATATATTCTCGCAGTTCGGTGACCTGTTCGAGTCGTGGGGCATGGGCGGCGGAGGACATTTCTCGTCGTTCTTCGGCGGACAACGCGGTGGCGGTGGTCAGCGCGTGCGCCGCGGTTCCGACCTTCGTGTGCGCGTACACGTTACATTGGAGGAGATAGCCACGGGTGTGGACAAAAAGATAAGAGTGAAGAAGTTAGTGCCCTGTCAGGATTGCCATGGTACGGGTAGTGCAGACGGCAGTCAGGGCGATGTGTGCCCGACGTGCAAGGGTACGGGGCGCATCGTGAGGACACAGCGTGGTATCTTCGGCATGATGCAAGTGCAGGACGAGTGCCCGACCTGCCACGGCGAGGGGCGTATTATCAAGAACAAGTGTCCGAAGTGCAACGGCGAAGGTGTGGTCCGTGCAGAGGAAGTGATTGATATTCATATACCTGCAGGCGTGTCGGGCGGTATGCAGATACCTGTTCACGGCAAGGGTAATGCCGCTCCTAACGGCGGTGTGCCAGGCGACTTGCTGGTACTGATAGAAGAGGTGGAACACAAGGACTTTGTCCGTGAGGGCAACGATTTGGTATATAACCTGTTGCTTGATATGCCGACCGCGATATTGGGCGGGCAAGTGATTATCCCGACACTGCAAGGCGAAGCGAAAATTACCATCACCCCCGGCACACAACCCGGCAAGGTGCTGAGAATGAGAGGCAAAGGTCTGCCTATCATTGACCAGTACGCACGCCAATACGGCACAGGCGATATGCTGATAAATGTGGGCGTGTATATCCCCGAGCACCTGAGTCGCGACGAGAAGAAGATGATAGAGCAGTTGAAGACCAGCGAGAACGTGAAACCGGGTAGCAGTGACAAAAAGAACTTCTTCAAGAACCTGTTCGGATGAGGTATAGATACCTGTTGACCATATTTGCATTGCTGGTGTTGGGCTGTTGTGGTGCCCGTGCTTTGGTACCCATTACAAGACCTAACTTGAGAGAGGCAACAGGTATCGCGCCTGCCTATTTCGGACCGAATGCATTGCCGATACCCGACATGTCGGACGGCAGGACAGAGAGCCATCTCCGCTTGGAAATAGCGGGAGATGGCTACTTCGGTTATCAAGGCGACCGCACTGCGGATGTGTTTGCAAGGGCGTATATACCGCTTTTTACCGACAGGGTGAACCTGACATTGTGGATGCCCGTACAGGAGTGGTACACCATGACCCCAGAACGGCAGCACACCTGCCGCCTGCAAGACACGGCAGTGATAAGCGGGCATGAGGCAGGAGATGTGTATGTATCTACGGATATCCAGTTGCTCAGAGCACGCAAGTATGCGCCCGATATTCTGCTACGGGCAGCCATGAAGACTGCCAGTGGCGGCAGTTTCGAGAAGGCGCGCTACTACGATGACCCCGGGTATTTCTTTGATTTGGCTATCGGCAAGTCGCTCTATTTCGGCGGGGAGGGGAGGGCTTTCCCTTATGCAGACCCTACGGATGCAAAAGTAGAACTGCGATTGGCGGGTAGTGCAGGATTCCTGTGCTGGCAGACAGCGGACGGCAGGCAGAACGATGCGGTGATGTACGGGTTGCAGTTGCTGCTAAAGACACGCTATGTATCGTGGCGCACCACATGGGGCGGCTATGCCGGTTGGGAGAATTACGGCGACAGACCGATGAGCGTGAAGACCTGTATTGCGGGGCATATACGCGGGTTTGAGCCGTTTGTGCTGTACCAATACGGTATCAAAGACTATCCGTTCCACCAACTGAGGGTGGGATTGGCATATCATATCAATATCCTTAACCGCACGAAGAAACAATGATGAAACGCAGGTGGTTGGTTATAGGCTGGTTAGTGGTTGTACTGTGTCAGACGGCTCTGGCAGAGGACATGACCTATACCAATATGGCAGGTACGGACTCGGTGCCCGCCGAGTTCTTCCGTAAATGGTACCATCGCAGCGACTTGCCCTATTATCTGGAGGCACTCAACGATCATACTATTTACGAGACGATGACCATCGGGCAATGGTGGCTGCCTGAGCGTATCACCTTTGCCATAGACGGAATGCCCTGTACCGCCAACCGCTATTATATAGACGGCATGCGTGCGGATGACCGCTTTCAGCCGGGCAGCACCCTTTATATGCCCAATATGCAGCAGTACAACCTGAATATGGACATCCATCGCGCACAGATGTTCTTCGAGAGGGACACGGCAGCACGTGATTACGTGCAGGTCTCCTATAATTTCGGGCAAGTGGGTAATGGGGCACCCGCAGCAGGAACGGCTGCGATTATCAACATATCACACCGCACGGCTATGCAGAGTGCGGATACCTACAAGCACATTACTGACCGACGCCACCAGATTGGCGCAGGGACTATGGATGCGGCATATACTTTCCGCGACAAGGATGGAAACGGCTATCGTCAGCACTTGTATGCGGCTTATGGTCAGCGGCTTATCACCAAAGAAGACCAACAGGGACTGATGCTGGACGACCCTCTATATGCGGCTCCTTATTACAAGGTGCAAGTGGACGGGTATTTCCCTGTCAAGCCCAACCGGCATATCCGCCAATTGGGCTATCGGCTCAACTTCTCGGGATGCAGTGATGCGGGGAGTGAGTACCTGTACAACTACAATGAGGTGTATGACCTCAAGAATTACTCCGGTTCTGTTTACATGAAGCGTGACTATCTGACGACGGGTTTGACTTGGGAGACCAACGTGACGCACCACACCGACCGTGCATTCAGCAAGAATATCATCGACCAAGACGGAGAGAGTTTCGCCCCATGGGTGGCAGACGGCAGGACACATATACTGAGTTGGGCAGTCAATTACCATCAGCCGTTGCTCCCGTGGCTGTCCGTGTTTGCTGATGCGTACAACTCGCTTGTTCATTTTCGCCCCGAAGTATCCAACTTTACCAACAACATATACTTGCAGTCGCCTGTGATGTCATCACCCGCAGACCTATATCGGTATGAATGGAGCAGCAATGCTTTTACAGGAGGGCTGCTGGAGAATACGGTCGGATTGAAAGCCCTGTATGTCCCTGTGTCGTGGTTTACACTCAGCGGACACGCGGATTTTACATTAGATGCTATACTGCTACGGAACAAGAGCAAGGTCAGTCCGAATGTGCAAGCGGGAACTTTGCTGGACTTTCACCCGTGCAGTTGGTTTGAGATGGGATTGTCGGCGGATTATAATCGCTTGCCATACAGCATAGAATACCTTCGTTATTTCTCGGACGACTATATGAACGCCGACATCTATTTCGCCGGCACCAACGACCTGTTTGCCACCACTGGCGGGCGGTACCATTCCTACAAGAAAGGGTTGCGCCAGACATCCTATATAGAAGTGAATATCCCTATCCGTTTTCTCTTCAAGGATAAGCATGGCGGGCGGCACGAGATAGCATTGCAAAACAACTACAAGAAGTTCTTTGACGTATGGCATACATATTTTGCAGGCAACAATGAGCAATATGGTTACTACCGGCAGGAGAACGGCCTCAATATCTTTTACCAAACCCCGGGCGAGAAATTCTTTGAGGTAGGCTATACAGAGCCGTTTGGCAGCAACGGACTTCTCAACTCTCCGTATTTCTTCTCCCAACTGACACGCTACACCTACACAGGCAGAAAGGTAATGGTCAGCATCGGTTGGCAGTCCATGCAGGCAGCGGGATACACAGGGCTCGGCAACGGTGCCAACAGCAATACGATGGGAGTGCTATCGGAGACAACAGCCAATCCCAATACCACCAATATCGTTCGCAACCAGGATGGGCAATACCCGGGAGTGAGTCGCATGGACTTGGACAAGGGGTATGTGGCGCGGTTCTACTTGTCCTATAATATCTGCAAGTGGGTACAGGCAGGCTTGACGCTCAAGTGGACAGACGGCAAGCCGTTCACAGCATACCGCTATTATCAGCATGACCGGCAAGTAGCAGTATTGCCGTATGATTCTCGCGGTACCAATCCGACAGACGGCAATTTCGGTACGCGGCATGGCGCATGGTATATGTGCGACCTGCACGTACAAGCCACTTGGAATGTGAAGGACATCGGTATGCGCCTCAATGTGGAGTGCTATAATATGTGGGACTTCTGTAACGACTTGGCAGAGTTCGCTTTTACACAAGATATCCCGTATGCTGACCGCGCTTCGATAATCCTGAATGTACCCACGGGCATCCTTGCCACCTATACCATTGATTTGTAGCATGAAAACAAGACTGAGATTATTCATCACCTACTACCTGTATTGGGTTGTCTTCTTCGTATTGCAGAAGCCGTTGTTTATGGTTTGGCAACACCGTTTGTTGGGTGAGCGGACTTGGCAGGACTGGTTTTTGGTGCCTTGGCACGGACTGCCCTTGGACTTGAGTGTTGCTGCTTATATTACACTTGTATTCGGTTTGATACTATGCGTCAGTTGTTGGGTGAAGTGGCGAGGACTCAAGCGGGTAATTGATGTATATACAGGGCTAATCCTCGCCATCGCTTTGATGGCTGTGATTGGAGATAACGGCTGTTTTCCCAGTTGGGGATACCATATAGACAAGGACATTTTCGACTACCTGCAATCGCCCAACGAGGTACTTGCCTGTGCCCCGTGGTGGCAGTGGTGTTTGGGATTGGCGGGGTTTGCTATCCTATTCGCTGTGTGGTGGTTCGTCTATCGCCAATTGTTCAAACCTGTACCCCCGCAGATAGAAAACACTTGGCACAAAGCAGGCGGAACGGCAGTTATGTTCCTGCTGACAGCATTTTTGTTCCTGCCCATTCGGGGTAGTGTGACAGTCTCAACGATGAACACGGGTCGGGTCTATTATTCGGAGAACCGAGTACTGAACTTGGCTGCGGTTAACCCGATATTCAATGTGGTGGAGTCGCTGAGTGAGAATACCCTCAATGCAGAGCGTTACCACTATATGTCTGCCGAAGACTGCCATAATTATATGGCACAACTATTGCCTGCTCAGGAGCCGGCGACAGAAAGGTTGTTTACTACCAATCGTCCGCATATCGTATTGGTGATTTTAGAGAGTTTCTCTGCTAACGCATGGCATGTGATGCCCAATATGCAGCGGATTGCACAAGAAGGCATTTACTTCAACAACGTATATGCCAACAGTTACCGTACCGATAGAGGTGTGATGGCTGTTCTGGGCGCTTTCCCCGGTTGCGCCACCACATCCGTAATGACCATACCTTCTGTGTCACAACGTCTTCCACAGGTTGGGCAGGTATTGAAACAGAACGGCTATGACCTCAAGTTCTATTACGGCGGCGATGAGGACTTCACTAATATGCGTTCCTATCTGGTCAACGGCGGTTTTGAGCAGCGTGTCTGTGACCATGACTTTCCTGTCTCGCAACGTCTCAGCAAGTGGGGTGTGCCCGACCATATCCTGCTGGACTATGCCGCAAAGGACATTTGCAACCGCCAGGCACAGGTCGCACCATGTTTTGATGTTATCCTGAGTCTCTCAAGCCATGAGCCTTTTGAGGTAAACTACCACCATATCGAGCACCCGTATCTCAATGCCGTTGCCTATACGGACAGTTGTATCGGGGCTTTTATAGACACTTTGCAGCAAAGTCCTACATGGGACAACACCGTTGTAGTAATGGTGGCAGACCATGGCTACCCTTATCCCGATGGCATTCAGAATTACGACACGCTCCGATACAAGATTCCGCTGGTGATGACGGGAGGTGCTATCCGTCAGCCCATGACAGTTTCCACATTGGCTTCCCAAATAGACTGGGTGCCTACCGTATTGCACCAGTTGGATTTGGACGCATCTGTCTTTACCTTTGCCAAAGATATTCTTGCCCCGACAACAATCCCATACGCATACTATAATTTTGTGGACGGATTTGCTCTGCTGGACACCACCGGGGCTGTGATTATGGATGCCGCCGTCAATCAGCCGATTATGGAAGTCAATCCCCAACCTGTGCGCATACAGAAGGCAAAAGCCGTCACACAATCCATTATGCAAACCCTTACGGCAAAGTAGTCCTGTATGTCTATTTTGCGAATGATATAGAACAAACGAACAGTGCCATGCGAATAGCCTTTGATGCCAAACGTGCTTTTGCCAATAGTCGTGGCTTGGGTAATTACAGTCGTGATACGTTGCGACTGATGGCGACTTATGCTCCTGAGCATGCGTATTACTATTTCGGTGTGCCTACAGAGCGTTTCTGTCCGAGCACTGGTACTGTGGTGTCACCGCAGGGTGTGTGGAAGGCAGTGCCTTCGCTATGGCGCAGTATGGGGTGCGTGGCAGATTTGAAGCGCAAAGGTATAGAGGTGTATCACGGTTTGTCGGGGGAGATACCCTTTGGCATTCACAGGACCGGCATCAAGACTATCGTTACGGTGCATGACTTGATATTCTTGCGTTACCCAGAGTTGTACAGCAGGACTTACAGGTGGTTGTTTACCGAAAAAGTGCGTTACGCATGCTGTTATGCCACATGTATCATTGCCATTTCAGAACAAACCAAACAGGATATTATAGACTACTTCGGTGTTGCGCCAGACCGAATCACGGTTGTCTATCAAGGTTGCAGCAACCTGTTCAGACAACCAGTATCGGCTGAACAAGTGAAGGATGTACTTCAGCGACACGGTATAGAAGGCAAGTATATCATAGACGTGGGGGCAATCGAACCGCGCAAGAACCTGAAGAACTTGTTGCTCGGTATGGCGGAAGCGCATATTGATACGCCGCTTGTGGTGATAGGCGGACATAGCCGTTATGCCGATGAGATGAAGGCATTGGCAGGGCAATTGGGCTTGAAGGTTCTCATGCTACATGGTGTGCCTTTCGCGGAATTCCCTGCATTGTACAAGGGAGCGGAGTGCTTGGTATATCCATCTGTGTTTGAGGGGTTTGGCATACCTATTCTGGAGGCGATGTGTGCAGGTACACCGGTGGTTACATCGGTGGGCAGTTGTTTCCAAGAGACCGGCGGGGACGCAGCCCTATATGCCGACCCGCATAGCCCGAACAGTATCGGGGAGCAACTGAAACGTGTGCTTTCGGATGCGGCACTACGCGAGAAGATGGCAACACGCGGATACAAACAGAGCGGGAAGTTTACGGATGAGGAAGTGGCGCACCACCTGATAGATGTATATGCAACATTATGAAGATACTCATTGACTTATCCATACTGAAGAATGTGAATTGCGGTTTGGGGCAGGTGGCTCTGAACTACGGTTACTATTTCCGCGATACCTATGTCCCGCAACAAGGGGAAGATATATACCTGTTAGTGCCGAAGGACTATGCAGGGGCGTTTGGCGATAAGGTACACTATGTGCAAGCCAAGAAGATATACCGCATATTCCCATGGCTGATTGGCAAACGGTTTGACGTTTGGCATGCTATCCATCAGTTATCACGCTACCAACCATTCTGCAAGCGCTATGTGCTGACAATACATGATTTCAATTTCGTGTATGAAAAGACGGGCAAGCGGGTGCAGCAGTATCTGGACAAGGTACAGAAAAAGGCGGACAAGGCAGACACAATTGTTTGCATCTCCGAGTTCGCCAAAAGCGAAACGGAAAAATATCTGCGGCTGAATGGCAAGCCTGTCCAAGTGGTATATAACGGCATAGAGCGCATAGACTTGCTGCAAGAGCAACAGCCTGCTTCGGTATGCACAAGCACGCCCTATCTGTTCACTATCGGAGAGTGTAAGGAGAAGAAGAATTTCCATGTGCTACTGGATATGATGAAGAGCCTGCCGCAATACCAATTGTATATTGCAGGCAGGGATACCACACCATACGCGGATATGATACGCCGCCGTATACAAGACGAACAGATAAAGAATGTGCATCTGCCGGGTATGGTAAGCCAAGCAGAAAAGGTATGGCTGTATAGGCATTGTACGGCATTTGTGTTTCCATCGCTCTTTGAGGGGTTCGGGCTGCCTGTTGTGGAGGCTATGCTGTTCCGTAAGCCTGTGATTTGTTCGCGAGAGACCAGTTTGGTGGAGATCGGCGGGAAGTATGTCCGTTTCTTCGAAGAGGGCTACCCTGCAGAAGCGTCTGCGCAACTGATACAAAATACCATTGATACGTACACCCATGAGGAGCAAGAGGCTGCGTGGCAGTATGCCACTTCTTTCTCATGGAAGAATCATGTAGAAGCATATCTGAGGATTTATCGAAAATAACCGCATTGTGATGCAGAACAAAGAACTATATAAGTCAATCCTTGCTTTCGTGCCCGTAGTGGGGCTATTGATAGTGGCGGCATCCATGCCGTTCGGGTACAGTAACATCCAACGGACGGGACATTATATTCTGGGTATTGGCTATGTGTTGGACTACGTTGTCAACCAACGGTGGCGCGGATGGCGTTGGGGACGGGACAAGTGGGTGTATGTGACATTGATACTCCTGTTCCTGATGTTGCCTGCATGGCAATTATGGGACAAGACTCCACCCACAAACTACTTCTGGCACCAATTGGACCGCCATATTATGTTTATTGCCGTAGGCGTGGGCGGGATATTGGGATTCAGTGACAAATTCAGGCTACAATATGTGGGGTATGTGATGCTGCTTGTCGGTCTGTATATTGTAGGACTGAATACCTACTACTATATGGAGTGCCACCCGATGTTTCCTTTTGATACCCTGCTATATAACCGCGTGCGAGCAGAGAAAATCAACTCACACATGGTGATTAACCTGTATATGAACACGGCCATTATCATCGGTTTTTGGATATTGCACCAGCCATTCCGCAGGTGGGTGAAAGAGTGCGTAGGAGTGGCGATGATTATACTATGGTGCTATGTGCTGCTATCCGTAGGGCGTGCGGGTTTTATCACTTCCCTATTGATTGTGGGTGTATTTGGCATGACCTATATATGGAAAATCAAAAAGGCTTACAGTATTGCTCTCAGCATAGGCATTGTGGCACTATTGACCGTGCTGGTGCTACAGAATCAGCGTCTGGAAGCAGATGTAATGTTAAAGAATCCGCGTCTGCCCGTATGGAATTACTCGGCGCGTATGATTGCCGAGCATCCGTGTCTGGGGTATGGTGTCTCTACCATGAGTACGGAGTTCGTAGAGCAGATGTATCATGATGACATCGCTTATGAAGGGTTTGTGAGAGGGATAATGTCCGTACCCGAATTCATTCCGTGGGGTAAAAGCATGATGACGCATCACCCGCACAATGCTTTTCTGACAATATGGTTGGAGTTCGGCTTGTTTGGCATTATCACCCTGCTGCTGTTTTTCGTGGCTGCAATAGTGATGCCCACACGGGATATGCGGCTGTACGTATGGATGTTTCTTGTGGCGCTGTTCATTCAGATGATGTTTGAGCCGCTTGGCGACCACCTGCAACCACAATTTATCTCTGTCATTCTGCTGAGTCTGCAGTTGGCCTGCTATCCGCCAAGTGTCGCAGCGCCTTGCCATACGGACGATACGGCTTGTGGCAAATGATTTCCTGCAAGGCGTGAAAACAGGCACTTGCCATAAACAGCAGCCAAGTAATGCCGGACAAGTAACGGTAATTGATATACACCCGGTTGCGCAGAAATATCTCCTGCACATCCTGCGGAGAAAAGTGTGTGCCGATAGTGGCAGCGTGTTGGTGTAGGCACGATGTGCGTGCGGTATAGATAGAGGTCCACCCTCTCTGCCTGGCGCGCAAGGACAGGTCCATATCCTCAAAATAGAACGGGCTGAACTGCTCGTCGTAGCCTCCGAGTGCCACCAAACGTTGCCTGTTGATAAGAGCGTTTCCCCCGCACAGATACATAGACTCTCCTTCCTCCCGCTCTCCTGACAAGTCACGGTATGTAAGTTTGTGGTGCCGGATGAGCGGTTGCTTCCGCCCCTCTATAATAGCCCCTGTTTTCGGGTCGCGAATGGCACAGTAGATACCAAACACATTGCCCTGCAACATGGGGAGGAGTACTTCGAAATAGTTTTCTGCAAGTTGCATATCCGTATTGAGAACACATACGGCATCGTATTGCGCAAGGCGGATACCCCTATTGACGGACTTGCTGAAGCCGAGGTTGTGACTATTCCGCAATACATGCACCTGCTGCCAACGGGCTGACAAGTAGGCCACGGAATCATCGGTAGAAGCATCGTCCACCACAATCACTTCACTCTGATGAACACAAGAGCCATAGGACAAGGCACGAAAGAGGTAAGGCAGATACTGCTCCAGAAGTAACCGCCCGTTGTAATTGGGAATGACAACGCTGACACTATTCATTTGCGATGCCTCCAAAACCGTTTCCAATAGTGAATGACAAGGCGCTGTGTATCTTCCACATTCCAACCGCGGGCGATGGCATATTCACGTCCCAAGAGTTCGAAAAAGTCCTGCTTTCCCCATAGCCGGCAGAAATTACGGCATGCCTCGCGCCGACTGACCGGTTTTCCAAAGCGCATACGGTTGATGTCCACAAGTGCGAAATGCGCTTGCCCGTCTATGACGTCGAACAGTATATTCCCAGGGGAATAGTCGAGGTGGAGTACCCCCTGCCTATGCATATCCGCCGTGAAACGCGCGAACCGGCATACAATATCCTCGTAACCCGCCAGCGGATGGTGCCGGAATTCATAGAAGTTACGTTTGAGCGGGGATTGAAGAGTGACAAGATAACTCTCGGCAAGCAGTGGGCGACCACAAAGAATGTATGCGACAGGGGTGGGGGTGGGTATGCCCAAGCGTTGCAGATGGAGTGCGTTGTCGTAAGCGCGCCGGGCTTTGGGCGGGCGCAGACAGGTGTAGATGAGTCGGTTGACAAATCGCGGTGCGTGATACCTCTTCACGTTTACTTGCAGTCCGTCGGGCAGTGTTATCACACGTATCTGATTGCGGGCATCATAGATGACTTTGCCTTGCGATTCGAAATCCTCGGGCAATGCCTCTATCCACGTGCGCAGGTGCTCATATTCAGGCGCAATAACTACTCGCATAGGGCTTTGTTGATACGTGATACAACATACGCAGGGTCGATGTCAAGGCAATAGTACTCGCCGAAGCGGCATGGCTTATTGCCATAGACAGAACACGGGCGGCATGGGAGGTCATACTGAATGCAGTCTCCGACATTCTGCCCATAGCCAAGGAATCCTGCGGCAGGGTGTGTGGCACCCCATATGGAGAGCACGCGCGTGTCCGCAATAGAGGCGAGGTGCATATTCGCCGAGTCCATAGTGAGCATAAGGCGCAGATGGCGCATGCGCTCGATTTCCTCCGCCATCGTGTAGCGACCTGCCAAGGATTCCACATTAGGATATTTGGTTTCCCAGTCATGCAAGACTGCCTTCTCTTTCTCACCGGCACCGAAAAGCCAGACTTTCTCTCCCTGTTCGGACAACAGACGCACCACTTCTTCCATTCTATCCAACGGGTAAATCTTGCCCGTGTGGGCGGCAAAGGGTGCGATACCTATGCCCGCTTTGGGTGAAAGTGTGTCTGTGTCTGTTGGTGTTGCAGGTTGTAATGATATGGTGAACCCCAAGCGGCTAAGCACATTGCAATACCGCTCAATGGTGGTGGGCAGGGGATGGCTGACATTATGGGTGCGGGTGAGCCACCATTTGGACAGGCGTCCCTTGTGAATGGCGGCGATATGCTTGCCCGATAGGAAGAAACGGAAACGCAAATACTTGCTGCGCAGCACATTGTGCATGTCTGCAACGAGGTCGAACTGCTTGTAACCTATATCCTGCAGCAAGGTATTCAGTCCCGCAATGCCATGGTGTCTGCCGCGCAAGTCTGCTCCGAAATAGTGGACATTGCCTGCCAAGCCCTCGAAGAGGGGTGCCGTTTGTTTGCGCGAGAGGACGGTGATGTCCCAGTCGGGGTACGCCGCAGCCAGCGCACGCACCACGGGTACGAGCATTGCCACATCGCCAAGGGCAGAAAAACGTATGATGAGCAGGCGTTTCACGCTGTTACTTCTTCCCGTAAAGGACAGGATTGAGGGTCGGGTCGTTGTACATCTTCATCTGGCGATAGACCTTCATGATTCGCGCACCCGATGCGTAATCCGACAACAACTGGTTGATAGAGGTGGTCATATCCTGCAACTGCTCGCGGAGTACCGCAAGTTTTTGGGCACACTTTTCGTGCTGTTCGGCACTGACATCGGTGCGGTTGACCTGCTCCTGCATGTGGTAAATCTTCACGTGCAGAATACTCAGCCGGTCGATAGCCCATGCGGGGCTCTCGGTGTTGATTTTAGCATCCGGTTGCGGCTGGATGTTGTGGAACTGCTCCCAGAAATAGGAGTCGATGCGCTCCACAAGGTCAGTGCGCTCCTGGTTGCTATGGTCGATACGCCGCTTGAGCGCTAATGCCTCCACGGGGTCTATTTGCGGGTCGCGGATAATGTCCTCAAGGTGCCACTGCACGGTGTCAATCCAGTTCTTGAGGTACAAGTCATGCTCTATGGTGCCCTCCGCGTAGGGGTTGTGAATGGGGGCATCGACGTTGTCCGTCTTGTGATAATCCTGCACCGCGGTGCTGAAGATGTGGTTGCTGAGTTCTACAAAGTTCATATATATGGTATTCTAATTGTCCGTACTAAATCTTTTCTGTTCTCGTTTTTATAAGACACATCATGCCGATGAAGGTTAGCAAGGCGTTGAGTATCAGTCGCTCGTGTGAGAATACGTAGCCGTTGAACCATGCGGCGGAGTTCACATCTATCACCCACGTGATGACGGGAGCCAAGACAGCCACCAAGGGAATCCACTTGTCGTGGACCTGCCAGCGGGTGAGGATGCCAAAACAGAACATGCCGAGCAGGGGTCCGTAGGTGTAACTTGCCACTTTGTACACCGTTTGTATGACAGAGTCATCGTTCAACAAATGTATCACATAGATACATACCGCCATCAGTACCGCCATGGACGCGTGTACGATACGGCGTGTACGGGTAAGTTGTGCCTCACTTTTGGCGTGCTCCTGTCCAAGTATGTCTATTGTAAACGAGGTCGTAAGGGCGGTCAATGCACTACCTGCAGCCGAATATGCCGCTGCAATAAAGCCCACAATGAACAAGACACCCACAATGACGGGGAAGTAGTTGCCCGTTGCCAGATAGGGGAAGACATCATCGCCCTTCAAGCCGGAGATGTCCACACCCGTTTGAGCGGCGTAACTATATAACAGATAGCCTAATACAAGGAACAGCCCGATGACAACAATCTGCATGAGTGCGCCCACGATGATGTTCTTCTGACTCTCGCGATAGTTCTTGCAAGAGAGCGTCCGCTGCATGAGGTCCTGGTCCAAGCCCGTGGTCGCCACCACGAGGAAGATGCCCGCGAGGAACTGCTTCCAGAAGAAAGTGCCCTCTTTGGGGTTGTCGAAAAAGAACGTTCTTGTCATGGGACTATGGCTCCAACCCTCGACAGAGACACCCGAGCGCAAGATGAACCAAATACACAACGCCACGGAGAATATGAGGCACAGCGTCTTCAGCAAGTCCGTCCATATCAGGGACTTAACGCCCCCCTTGAAGGTGCACAGGTACACAATCAACACC
Source organism: uncultured Bacteroidales bacterium (assembly GCA_934692905.1). Lineage (GTDB taxonomy): Bacteria > Bacteroidota > Bacteroidia > Bacteroidales > Paludibacteraceae > Colicola. Next base: position 45,998 of record CAKUUM010000002.1, on the reverse strand, counting down.
GTGAAGATTGCGTTTGCCCAGAAGGGTACGCCCAATGGTCCGAAAACCAGCAGTTGGAGTACCTCGCCCACCACAAAAAGGCGCACGCTTGCCCCAAGCATCTTGCTGATGAAGAAGAACCATGCCCCTGTCTTGTAACTCATCATTCCAAACCGCTGTTGCAGGTACTGGTAGATAGAAGTCAGGTTGAGTTTGTAGTAGAGCGGTATGAGTACGTAGGCGATGATGAGTTGCCCCACGGTGAATCCGAGAACCATCTGCATATAGGCAAAGCCCGATGTAGCCACCATACCGGGTACGCTGACAAAAGTAACGCCCGAAATGGCTGCGCCGATGGTGGACATGGCTACAAGCAGCCAGTTGCTGCTGCGGTTGCCCGAGAAGAAGCCTGCGTTATCCGCCTTGCGCCCCGCGATATACGAAATAGTGAACAGCAGGGCGAAATACCCTGCAATAACAAGAAGAATGATGAAAGGTTGCATAGTCTATACGTCTTTTTATTTGCGCCGTCCCTGTTGTTTGCGGGATAGCAGCGGCAAAGGTAGTCAAAAAATCTGATATGGGCAACCTGTACCCCCCGGCAGCCCCGCATATCCTCCCGACAAGGTCGGCGGAATCACATACTAATCACATACTAATCACATACTAACCACATACTAATCTCATACACTTACCCCGAGAAAACCACGAGATACTACAAGGTCTTCAAGGTGCTGTGCGGGAAGTAGTGAGCAAGAATCTGTTCGTAAGTAAACCCTTTGTCCGCCATAACCGCCGCGCCAATCTGGCAAAGCCCCACGCCATGTCCCCATCCTCTGCCGCGGAGGACAAACTCGCCGTCCCCGCAGTTCGGTGAGGGGGTGAAAGAAACATCGAAAGCACTGCTGTAGAGGTGAGTACGGCTCAACCACTTGCGGATTTCCAGTTCTTTGCCAACAATCATACGGCGTTTGGTGCCGACAATCTCCAGTTCGTAGATGCGGTAGGAGGGTCCGCGTTTGACAGGGCGCAATTCAATGATGCGACCGAAGTCAATGCCCGACCTATCGCGCACAATATCAGAGAGTTCGCTTTGCGAATAACGCACTTCCCAGCGATGGAAATCCTGCGTTTCGAGGTCGTAGTCGTTGAGGACCTGGGAGAGGACCTTGCGGTCGTGCGTGTCGCAGTAGGGACATTCGACGCTATCGAGATAGCGGTAATGGATTGGTGCCCAGGCATTTTCAAAGAGTTCTGTCCGTCCGCCGCAACTCTTGTAGAAGCGCGTGTCGCAAATCTCATTGTCACAAGCGAGCACCTGCCCCCGTGTGGAAAGGACGGCTTCGCGCACCCGTTCCGCCGCCTCGGGGTGACGGTCGCGGCGCGTGATGCCCTCGTAGCGCTGGCAGTGGTCGTCGGCGCAGACATCAAAACCGATATGTGCATCGCGCTCGTACCACGTGATGTGGTGCGTGGTGCCGTTTTCGTCCGTGAAATCGGGCGCGGGTACCACCTTGGCGGCGGGCGTCAGGATGGGGCGCAAGACCCAACTGCGCGAGATGACGGCGTGCGCCTTGAGCAACTCGATGGACGAAGTGGCTGACATCTCGGAGGTGATGACGGATGTGAGGTATTTCTCTACATCTATCACATTGACAGCGGTTTCCGTGCCGTCGGGGTTCTTGCGAATCTCCAGTTTCCCCTCGAACAACTGGTCCTCTTCGCGGTCCCAATGAAATCCGATACCTATGCGCACTTTTTTGAGCAAAAATGTGTCGCCGCGCAACTCGTAATCAATATGCGGCGCCGTAAGAATACCTACACGAATATCCATATTATCAGTTTGTTATAAAAAATTTACAGGCACAAAGGTACGATATTTTTTGTGGATGCACAAGACACAAAGCAAGATTGCCCATCGGGAAGGATTTGGATAAGTCAGAAAAAATGTGTACTTTTGTGCCGAAAAGCGGATAATGCGGGTGCTGATTTGCCAAAATGAAAGCGATATGCGTATATTGTGAGTATTGTGCTATATAAAAAGGATATGGTGAAGACAATAAAGATAAATGTGCCGCGTGCGTGCCAATTATTGGTGTTGGGGCTGTTGGTTCCACTGTTGGCATATGCGGATGTCTCGCCCGAGACACTTGCCAAGCGCGCCAAACGCAAGAATCTGACCATCCGCGAGTGGAATACCGACGCCAAGGCGAAGACGCGCTGGCTGGACCACATAACCGTGTACGACTCACTCGGGCGCAAAGTGGAGGAGATAGAATATGCCACCTACGGGCAGGTGCAGCGGGTGACCATAGAATATAACGATGAGGGGTTCGTGGCGCGAGAGGTAGTGTACAATGACAAAGACAAGCCTATTCGCATCCGGAAATACGAATATAATAACAACGGCACCAAGAAAAAACAATACAACTATCTGCCTAACGGGAAGTTGTATTCGGTGAAAGTGTTTGAGTATGCGTTCAGTGATGAATGATATGATGCCGATTTCGCTTGCCGAGATGGAGGGGGTAAAACTGATGAACCGGGTTGACACCAAGTTTGTGGCTCCCGCGCGGCTGTTGCCCGACATACTCCGCATGGCACAGGCAGATTATTATGTGCAAGATGTTGACGGTAAGCGAATTGCGGCATACGATACGTTGTACTATGACACGCCTGATATGCAGATGTATATCCGGCACCATGACCGTCAGTTGCGCCGGCAGAAGATACGTGTGCGTACGTATGTGGACTCGCATCTGACCTTCCTGGAGGTGAAGAACAAGACGAACAAAGGGCGCACTAAAAAGAAACGTATTGAGGTGAATACCACGGATTTACGTGCAGTTGACGAGAAACAACGCGCATGGCTGAAGGGCAAGTCGTGGTACGAGGTTGCGAGTTTGCAGCCACAGTTGCGCACCCGTTTTGAGCGTATTACGTTGGTTAACAGGGGAATGACAGAACGACTGACGATTGATACCGCGCTGCGCTGGGAGAATGTGCAGACGGGTAAGACGGCGGCACTGGGTGAGGTGGTGGTGATTGAACTCAAACGGGACGGAAATCAGCCCTCGGAAATGGCGGAGATTCTACGTGCGCTACATGTTAAACAGCTGAAAATGAGCAAGTACTGCATTGGGGTGGCATTGACAAATCCAACGGTGAAGAATAACCGGTTCCGACCGAAATTGCGGCGGATAGCGAAAATTGCGGCTCCAGTGAACGGGGTGGCAGAAAAAATAGAGAGATAAAAATATATACATAATATGGATGGCTTAATGGATATGAACACGGCAGGACAAGTGACTGATACTGTGGCGAATGCACTTGAATTCGACCCAACAATTGCGGCGGAGTTCCATGTGCCGATGCAGTCGGTGACCACATTTCTGGGCGTGCCGCTTTGGGACGGCAGCAGCATTCTGAATATACTTGTGCGTTTTCTGCTCAATTTTGCGGTGGCGTGGGTGCTGGTGCATTTTCTGTACTACAGGAAGTCGAAACGTATGGACTATTACGTTACGTTTATGTTGTTTTCGGCGACTATGTTCCTGTTACTCTGTATGTTAGACAACGTCAAACTGCAGATTGGCTTTGCTCTTGGCCTGTTTGCCATTTTCGGAATGATTCGTTACCGGACAGAGACCGTGCCCATCCGTGAGATGACTTACCTGTTTGTCCTTATCGGGTTGAGCGTTATCAACGGTTTGGCGATGTCGGTCAGTTGGTCGGACCTGCTATTGGTGAATATCCTGCTCCTTGGCGTGGCGGCGTTTTTCGAGAACTGGCGCGGGCTTGCCCACCGCTCGCAGAAGATTGTACTCTACGAGAAAATAGAGAATATCGTCCCCGAGAGGCATGGTGAACTCAAAGCCGACCTCGAGAAACGTTTAGGGCGGCCGATTGAGTCTTTTGAGGTAGGGCACGTGGATTTTCTGCGGGACGTTGCTTATATTAAGGTGTACTATATGCTCAAGAAGGGCGAAACCAATACGATTGATTCTCAAGTAAAACCGAAATGAAACGATTGATATACACGATATTAGCATGTGTGGCGTTGTTACCCGCCGCGGTCACAGCACAGGAGATAGTCAGCAATGAGACCACCAAAGAGCAGATTGCCGAGTTGCGGCTTGCTGCGGCATACAGGCAATCGTTTGAGCATGGGCTCGGGTTGTCGGTTGATGAGGAGGTACGTACCTGTCTCGGCGGCACGTCGCCAGCGGCATTCAGACGCTCGTATACCACATTAGCGGTTGATTATGAGCCTATTCCGTATCTGAATGTTGCCCTGGGCTATACTTTGAAATTATATGGCGACAAAGGGTGGGAGGACCCCAACGAGTATATCCGTCATCGTGCTTTCCTGAATGTGACGGGGCAAGTGAAGGTGGACAGGTGGAAATTGTCCTTGCGTGAGCGGCTGCTGATGGACTGCCGCACCGATTCTGTGAACCCCAATGAGAAGAATGCCATTGATTTCACGATGCGGCACCGTGTGCAGGCGACCTATTCCATGTTTTCGAAGCCTCTGAAATTCCACTTGGGGATTGAGTTCGCGAATACGCTGAATGCGCCTACCGAGTATATAAACACTTGTGGTACAGACAAGTACGGGCAATACATGACCCATATCCGACCCGAGGCAGGTGTGCGTTGGCGTATCAACAAACGCAACAGTCTGGCTCTGTCATACCGTTTTGATTATGGTTACAAACGTGATTTGAATATCAAACGCAAGTCGGGCAATGTGGAACTCACAAATGCCTATTCTTATAACCACCTTATTATATTGACCTACCAGTTTCACAAATAAAGACAGCACATTATGAAGAAGTCCGGTTTTTATCTGCCTGTCGTTTTGGCAACTCTTTTTGCAGGTTGCGAGGACCCGATAAACAATACAAATAACGGAAACTCCACAACGGGCAACACCACTATATCAGACAGCACGTATGCCAATTCCAATGATTTTATTGAGAACTGGGATGCATACGCCAATGGAGAAATGAAAGTGATAACTATCACTTATTCTGAATCTTCCGTTGTTGTAAACGGGACCTATGAGGGTGTGAGTATCACACAAAACGGTACAGACGTAATGGTGGTCAGTACGGCGAAGAAGGTGCAATATGTTGTTTCCGGTTCATGCTCGGACGGCAGTTTGAAGGTATATAGTGATAAGAAATTCGTTCTTCAACTGAATGGCATTACTCTGCACAATCCGTCGGGGCCAGCCATCAATATCCAGAAGGGAAAGACTCAGGAAGCCGACGGCGGCTACCCGCACAAGGCTGTGTATGTGGTGGTTACAGACAATACCACCAATACCCTTACGGATGGTAATTCGTATTCGCAAGAGGTTACTATTGATGGCGTGGAGGAGGACCAGAAGGCTTGTTTCTTCAGCGAGGGGCAACTCCTTTTCTCGGGAGCGGGCACGCTCAATGTGACGGGCAATAATCGCCATGCTATTCGTAGTGATGATTATATCCGTCTGCGTAACTCTATGAGTATGAACATAATTGCCAATGGAGAAGATGGTATTAACGGCAATGACTACTTGATTGTAGATGGCGGTTCGTATACTATCTCGGTGGCTGCCGAAAAAGGGAAAGGACTGAAAGCGGACACGATTCTTATCGCCGGCGGCAAGACACACATCACCTGCACCAGCAGTAGTGCGGAGGGCATAGAAACCGACTATCTTATTGTCAATGACGGACTTATAGAATGTCTTGCAAAGGATGACGGCATCAATGCCGATAAGAGCATCGTTATCAATGGCGGGTACATCTATACTCGCGGTACAAACAATGACGGATTGGACTCCAACGGCACTATTACCATTAACGGCGGTGTCGTTGTGGCAGTAGGAACACAGGTGCCCGAAGAGGGAATTGATTGTGACCAAAATAATTTTACCATTACGGGCGGAATCATCTTGGGTATAGGCGGTGCCAGCAGTACGCCTACAAGCAATACCTGCACGCAAGCATCATTGCTCTATGGCGGCTCTTGTACGGCAGATACACGCATCTCGCTACTTGATAGTGGGGGCAATATCGTCATGTCGTATGTGCCCGAATACGCATTGAACCAGATGACACTTTTGCTCTCTTCGCCCGCTTTGACACAAGGAGCGACCTACACCATTGTCTCGGGTGGCACTTATTCGGCGAGTGCGGAGTCTGACGCACTTGTGTTTCATAATTTGACGAACACCGGTACGCTCACTTCGCCAACTACGTTGGCAACAGTCACACTCGTGTCTATGGTGACCACTGCGGGTAAGACTTCAACAGGCGGGGGCGGTGGCAACCCCGGCGGAGGAGGTAACCCGGGTGGTGGTAATCCCGGGGGAGGCGGTCGCCACTAAGTGCACATATATGCGCAGGGTGATAGTTATAATATGCTGTTGGATAGGCGGTTATACCATGGGGCAGACCGTGCGCATCGAAGATATACTGGCAGATATTTATAATCAATTGGCGGAGGCAGGGGAGGCTCCTATGGAGGACCTGCAAGAGACATTGACGGATATTGCAGCCCATCCGATAGACCTGAACCATACATCCGCGGAAGAATTGCAACGTCTGTATTTCCTTGATGATGAGCAGATTGACGCTATCCTGCTATACCAATACAAACACCCGTTTCAGTCCATATACGAACTGCAACTGATTCCCGAGTTGCATGACTACGACATTCGGAATCTGCTGCCGTTTGTGCAGGTGGGGAGTGCCGATGATGAGAAGAAACTCTACTTCCGGGAGGTGTTTCACTATGCGAAGCATGAACTGACGCTCCGTGCAGATGCCCGTAATTGTGAGAATGCTGCACCGGATCCGTTCTATGCGAAATTGCGATACCGCTTCAATTACAATAACCGTGTGCAAGCAGGGGTGACGCTATGCCGTCCGACAAGTGCGCCATGGAAAGAAATGCAGTATGGCGGATTTGTGCAATTGCGTGATATGGGGTATTTCAAAAGTATAGTGGCGGGTGACTATCAAGCTTCTTTCGGACAAGGATTAGTAGTAGGAAGTCCGTTTCATTTTGGAAAAAGCAGTTACCTTCGCAGTACGACAACCCATCCGGAAGGACTACGAAAATACACATCGGTAAGCGGTGATTATCAGGCATTTCACGGAATAGGTACTACTGCACGTATTCACTGGGCGGACATCTCGGCTTTCTACTCAGTACGGCGGCAGCGTGATAGTACGTGGCACCATGCAGCGGGTGTCAATGTCACGGGGCGATGGAAAAAACTGAAGGTGGGTGTGACGGCACTGGAGAATCTGTATTCCGACACTGCTCAAGCGCCACAAGTGGTGGTGGGACTGAATGCCCGTTACAATACGGGTCGCGTGGATGTGTGGGGGGAAGTGGCAACGACACAGGGTGTGCATTGGGGCGTCGGCACCATTGCAGGGGTACGGTTCGTGCCCGTTTCGGGTGTGAATCTGTTGGCTATATACCGCTATTACTCAGAGCATTACAATAACAAGTATGCCTATTCGCTGTCGGAACACGGCAGGTTGAATGATGAAATGGGAGGATACGTGGGAGCAGAGATTGACCGATTGCGAAAGTGGCGGTTTGCTGTGTATACAGACGGCTTTCGCGGAGGGTATGACGTTTGGTCTCAAGCCGATTTCCTGCCGTGTGAGGAGTATGGCATGAACTGGCGGATGCGGGCACGGCGGCAGTCGGGTAGGGATACATATGCGGTTCGGTATCAGTTCACGTATGAACTGCCACAATGGCGGTTCCGCACGCAGTTGGACGCCAATTTGGTGAAGTCGGAGACCTATACGGGGAAGGCAGATGCCATTGACGCGACGCATGGGATAGGGCATGGGTTTTCGGTGTTTCAAGACGTGGAATACCGTTTGCAGCGTGTGCCCATCGTGCTGCAGGTGCGTGCGCAGGCGTTTGATGCGCGATTGTGGTACAACCGAATATATGCCTACGAGAATGATGTGCTGTATGCGTATTCGTTTCCGAATGTCTATGGGGCGGGCGGACGGCTGTATGTGAATGCCCGCTACCGTGTCAATGATGTGGTGGCGATGTATCTGCGCGTGTCAGAAACCATTTATAGTCGGCGGTGGGCAGCGGCGCACGATAAGAAAGGCACCCGTACGGATGTGCATGCGCTGGTGCGGGTCAGACTATAGGAGAAATGTGCTTATATTCTCAGGATCCTCTCTGGAATCACCTATCAATCACCTATTCATAACCCGATAAGTACCCGACTGAAAAACAGGATAGCATTGATGGCTATTAGGCAGTTACCGGCACAAAAAAGAGCCGCCCATTCGGGCAGCCCTTAGCAAGAAAATGAAATTGTGTGTCGGTGAGCCTACCCGAGGTAGGATTTCAGCACCTGGCTTCGCGCGTTGGTCTGGAGTTTGCGGATGGCTTTCTCCTTGATTTGGCGCACGCGCTCGCGGGTGAGACCTTGCTCAATGCCGATTTCTTCCAGCGTCTTCTCGGGTGTTCCGATACCGAAAAACTGGCGGAGAATCTTGGCCTCGCGCTCGGTCAACGTGGAAAGAGCGCGGTCGATCTCGCGGGAGAGGGACTCGTTGATGAGCCCATGGTCGGCATTGGGAGAGTCCTCGTTGACCATGACATCAATCAAGCAGTTGTCTTCGCCCTCCACGAAAGGCGCATCTACACTCACCTGGCGTCCGGACATTTTGAGGGTATCGGCGATTTTGTCCACAGGTATGTCCAACACTTCTGCCAATTCTTCGGCACTTGGCTTGCGCTCATGCTCTTGTTCGAAGCGCTGATAAGCCTTGTTAATCTTGTTGAGTGAACCTACCTGATTCAGCGGCAAACGCACGATACGCGACTGTTCGGCGAGGGCCTGAAGGATAGATTGGCGAATCCACCATACGGCGTAGGAGATGAACTTGAAACCGCGTGTCTCATCGAACTTCTCGGCTGCCTTAATCAGCCCCAAGTTGCCCTCGTCGATAAGGTCGGGAAGGCTCAACCCCTGGTTCTGATACTGCTTAGCCACAGAAACGACAAAACGTAAGTTGGCGCGTGTGAGTTCCTCCAACGCAGCACGGTCCCCATTGCGGATACGACCAGCCAATTCCACCTCACGGTCCACGGAAATCAGATTCTCACGACCAATCTCCTGGAGATACTTGTCAAGAGAGGCTGACTCACGATTCGTGATTGATTTTGTAATTTTAAGTTGACGCATAAATCTTCTAACGATGTACAAGTGTACGAAGTACGATTTAGGCACATGTACGGGTGTACTTTTCGCTTTGTTGTTGGTGATCCGGTCGGGATTCGAACCCGAGACCCACAGCTTAGAAGGCTGTTGCTCTATCCAGCTGAGCTACCAGACCCTGCGCGGTCGGCAAATGGGCGGCATCGGATGGCGCTCTGCGCCATAATTGCCGCCATTGCCTCCGCGCCTCGTTCAAAAACAAGTTTTTGAACGAGGGTGGAAATCTCGCAGAGATTTCCGAGAGGTTTCCCTGAGGATACCCCGCGGCTCCTCATGAGGCATATAGACACGCACAAAATTGCCCACAAAGGCAATTTGGCTGCAAAGGTACTACAAATCTGCGACTTATGCAAATAATAGTAACTTTTTATTGCACAAACACCTTATTTTATAGTTGTAGGCGCTTGTGTATTTCCTTATTTCCGCCTATAGCAGCGCGTCGAACAACTTCTGCAGTTCGGCTTTGCGTACTGCTCCCACGTGGCGATTCACCAACTCGCCGTTCTTAAAGAACAGCATCGTAGGGATATTCATAATGCCGTAGGTGGAGCAAATGGCATCGTTCTCGTCCACGTTCAGTTTGCCAACTACGATACGCCCTTCGTACTCCTTCTCCAACTCGTCCACGATGGGCAACATCATCTTGCAGGGACCGCACCACGGTGCCCAGAAATCCACCACAACGGGTTTACCATCCGCCAATACGGACTGAAAATTGGCATCTGTAATTTCTCTTGCCATAGTTCTGTATTTTTATTGGTTTTACTTTGCTCTATTTTTTTACAATGCCCGTGTATTGCTGTAAATCAACAACTTACATCACAGCGTAATAGTCTTGCTTTTGCGTCCGCCAGCCAGCAGGATATCCGTTATCGGGTCTTCCACCAACGTTTGGATAGCGCGCTTGACGGGACGTGCACCATACTGCTTGTCGCGCGATTGCTCCAACAATTTCTGACGGGTCTCGTCCTTGAGGTGCAACTTGTAACCCATCGCCTCAAGACGCTGCTCCAAGGGGCGTAATTCCAGCGACAATATCTGTGCCAAAGTCTCATCGTTGAGCGAATGAAATACAATCACGTTGTCCAAACGGTTCACAAACTCGGGCGGGAAAGTGCGCTGCAAGGCTTTCAACAGCGTGCGCTCGGACGACTTATCGTTCAGATTATCAGCACCAAAGCCTATGCCACCGCCAAACTCGCTGAGTTGGCGCGTACCCACATTGCTGGTGAGAATGATGATGGTGTTTTTGAAGTCCACCACATGTCCCTGCCTATCTGTCAGTCGCCCCTCGTCCATAACTTGCAGCAGGACGTTGAAGATGTCAGGGTGCGCTTTTTCTATCTCATCGAAAAGGACTATCGAATACGGTTTGCGCCGTACCGCCTCAGTCAGTTTACCACCGTCCTCGTGCGCCACGTACCCGGGAGGCGCACCCACCAACAGGCTGACAGTGTGCTTCTCCATATACTCAGACATGTCAAAACGGATGATGGCGTCGCGATTGCCGAACATCTCCTCCGCAAGGCATTGCGCAAGATGCGTCTTGCCCACTCCCGTGGGGCCGAGAAAGAAGAACGTACCGATGGGTTTGCGAGGATCACGCAGGCCCATGCGGGAACGCTGAATGGCTTTTACTACGGCATTCACGGCCGTTTCCTGTCCCACTACGCGCCTGTTGAGCACCGTCCCCATCAGCCGCAGTTGCTCGCCCTCGGCTTTCGCCACACGCTGCACGGGCACGCCCGACATCTGGCTGACGATGTAGGCTATGTCCGCCTCCGTCACTTGCGGCATCGGCTTTGCCGTGTCGGCATCATCTGCGGCAGGTGCCACAGGCGTGTGGTCGTGCTTGTAGGCACCCGCCTCGTCCATAGCGTCAATCGCCTTGTCGGGGAAAGCGCGGTCGGTGACATACCTGTCGGTCAATTGTACGCACGCGCGCAGTGCCTGCTCGGTATACTGCACATGATGGAACGCGCCATACGCCTCACTCAGGCGCGAGAGGATGGCAAAGGTCTCGTCGGTGGTGGTGGGTTGCACCATCACCTTCTGGAAACGACGCTCCAAAGCCCCGTCTTTTTCAATCGACTTGCTGTATTCGGCAGTCGTGGTCGCACCCACGCACTGCACCTCACCCCGCGCCAAGGCGGGCTTGAGGATATTGGCTGCGTCCAGCGACCCTTGTGCATTGCCTGCACCGATGATGGTGTGTATCTCGTCAATGAAAAGTATCACCTCGGGGTGCTTGCGCAACTCGTTGAGGATGACCTTCATGCGTTCCTCGAACTGCCCGCGGTAGGTGGTGCCTGCCACCATGGAAGCGATGTCGAGTGAGATAATACGCTTGCCCTCCAAGGCAGGTATCTCGCCGCTCACAATGCGCAATGCCAGTCCTTCCACAATCGCCGACTTGCCCACTCCGGGCTCGCCAATCAGGATAGGGTTGTTCTTCTTGCGCCGCGACAGTATCTGAATCACGCGCTCTATCTCCACGTGCCTGCCCACCACGGGGTCAAGTTCCCCGTTGCGTGCCTGCGCAGTGAGGTCACGACCGTATTTGTCCAACGCCGAAGTGGCAGATTTGGAATTCTTGCCGCCCATCTCTATCACTTGAAAATCCACTATCGGCGTCTCCCCGTCGAAGTCGGAATCCAACGTACCACTGTCCTGCGGCAGGGGCTTTGGCTTCGGGAAGATACGTTCAATGCACTCATAATCAATACCGTAGTGCTGCTCGATGAGCATCGTCGGATAGTTGATTCGCTCGCGCAGCATCGCCATCAGCAGGTGCGCCGAACCGCACACCTCGGCGTGATACGCCTGCATCTCCACGCCCATCAGCCGCACGATGCGCGCTGCCGAGCGCGACAGTCCTTTCACCTCCGCCGTGGTGTCCTGGCGCAAACGGTCGTCAATGGCCTGCTTCAGTTCCACGGGGTTCAGCCCCGCCTGCATCAGCAGTTCAAACGCCTTGCCGCTACCCAGACGAAGGATAGCCAGCATCAGGTGGTCGGGCATCACTTCGCTGTTGCCCAACCGCTCAGCCTCCTGCCGAGCGTACACAAAAATCGTATGTAGGTTTTGAGTTTGTTCCATCTATACCTTATATATATATTATTTATAGAAATGCCATGCCAACCCTGCGCGGAACATGTCCGGTGCCAGCGGATAGTCAGGCATTCCGAAGTATTGCTTGCCCATAAACGAGGCGTTAAAGTGCTGATACTGAGCGAAGAATTTCAACCGTATCGCCCTTACGTAGAAGTTGGCATACACGTTCATCACGGGATAGTTGCCCACCTGCGCCTTGCTCTGCGTGCAGAACTGCCCCAACGCGGGGTTGAGCAGCGGCGCATAGTAGCGCGTGAAGTACCGCAGGTCCACGCCTATCTGCGCGTCCATGGCGCGGAACCACGTGCCGTGGTAGTAGAGGTTGCTGTATAGCGTCACCGTAGGCAGCGGCAGATTAGCCGACGACGAATGTTGGTACACCGCCGTATTGTCCCAGTTCACCCACGGGGTCGTCAGGTTCAGTTGCAGGTTCGCCGCCAGCACCTGAATGTTTCCGTCCATCTGTTGCGGCATGCCGTTGTCGCTCCAGTAGATGTAGCGCGTCAGGTTCTCAAAGTCCACCCCCAGACGCGTTGTCACCCACTTGGTCGGATACGCCACCTGCCCGCCCACGTAGAACCGGTAAGTCTTCTGGAAATCGTTGTCCCATGCATAGTGGTTGCTGCGGTAGTATTGCAGGTAGAAATCGGGCGTCTCGTTCTTCACGTACGCCTTCGCCGTGACGGTCATCGAGTCCCTGCCGAGCCGGAAACCCGCGTCCAAATGTCCGTTCACCTGAAACTCGCCCAACTTATAACCCAGCAGACACACATTCCCGTCGAACCCGTAGTGCACGTACTTGCCCTGGTGTTTGTACAGCGCGCCGCCCACGTAGGTGTTGTTGGTCCATTTCTCCCCGAACAGCGTGTCGGGCATCAGGTGCACGGGCGTGGTCAGCACCGCACCTATCGGGTTGTTGAACGGCTCCTCAAGGTCGATTATCCGCTCCGACTGCCCTATGGCCGACACATGCCGCTGACACTCGTTCATGGCATACACCATCGCCCCGAACTTCAGCAGCGTGTTAAACTCCTCTTCAAATGTCACCGCCAGCGTGTTTTTTATCGTCAGACACGCCGCCGTGTCGCGTGTGGAGGTCGGATTGCGGTACAACGTCGTCGGGAATACCCCCGCCGTGATGCCCGAACTCGCGCTCTGCTCCACGTAGCGTTTGGTGGCATCCGTAACCTCGAATATATGCCGGAATGTCGTAACCGGCACATACTCAATCTTCACCGAGTCTTTCTTTTGCCATTTCCCCTCCTCGTCGCGCTCGCGGTAGTGCACCGTCCTCTCGCGCTCCACGCAAATGCTGTAGTAGTGGTTGAGGTACCCCGACAGGTACCGGAAGCCAGACATGCCCTGCATCTTCACGGGCATATCCTCTGGACTCAGGCTACCCTGCAAATCCTCCGCGTTCAGCAGTCCGCCGTTCTCAAAGTTGCTCAGTTTGTTCCATGTGAATGCCGCCTGCAGCGAGTAGTGGTCGCCGTTGTAACTGCCAAACACTGAGCCATATACGGTCTTCCCTTCCTGCGACGCAAATCGCCCATACGAGTTCAGATAGTCCACCGTCATGCCCAGGTTCGTGCGCCGGTTGATGTTGCCCGTGAACGAGAAACTCAAGTCATTCTGGTCAAGGTTCGTAACAAAGCCCTTCTTGTACGCAATGGTCGAATACGGGGTCGTCGTGTGGTAGAACCGCACATTCTGCGGCGCGATGATATACGGCGTATAGGCGTCCGCGAAGATGAAATCCGCACGCCGTTGCCTATCGAAGAACACCCGCGACTGCACGGGCGAGACGATGTTCGAGTTCGTCGTGTTGGAGATGGAGTAGTCGTTCAGCACATCGCGCATCGGCATGTGCAGGTACGACGAATCCACCCGCTCCAGCGTGTCGGCAATCCCCGTCCACAGGTCCAACTGCCACGCACGCATCACCGTCTGCACGGACTTGTCTTTTGCCCACAGACCTGCCGCGCCGCATATTGCCACCGCCGCAACAGCCGCCAATCTACGCACTATGTCCCACGCCCCGCGCCTCACTTTTTCTTCTTCTCCTCGCGCGCGCGTTTCTTAAGGTCACGTATCTGCTTCTCTAACGACGCAATCTCTTTCTCCTGGTTGTTGATGGTCTTCAGCAACTCGTTCAACTCCTCATTCTCCACCGTTGTCGGGTATTGCTCGTCCACGCGCTGCAGGAAGTCCGCCAGCACGTTCATGTAGTTGATAAAAGCGTCGTATGCCGACTCGAAGTGCGTTGCACCTTGGTCGATATGGTTCATAAAGTGCAGATAATTAACATCTTGCAGCATCAGCCAGTCGCGCTTCAACTGCTTGTCTTGGCATAGGTGCACACGTTCTGCCACAGCATATAGTTTCTTTATCGCCTCCTGTTGCAGGTCGTTGCCGTTGTACGTGCTCAGGTCTTTCGCCTCGCCCGCCCACGTCATCGGATACGGCACCACCACGCTGTCCGTCGCACTCACTTTCTTCACCACCTCGGTCGGCGTCAGGAAGCCTATCCCGCGTTCCAACGCAAAGTACGGCAACGCTTTCAGGAAGTCAAATATCCCCGTACCGGCATTCTGGCGCACGCCAAACGTCTCCGCGCCCACCCAGATGTTTATCACCTGCTCCTCCTCGGGGATAGCCGCCAACTGGCTTGCGTATTTCTCCGCGTCCATCGGGTAGTTGCTCCATGCGGGGTCCGAGAAGTGGAACGCCAACTCGTCGCTCAGGTTCGCATTCCGCAGCAGCACTTTCAACTTCGGGGCCGACGAACTGCTGTACACGTAGTTCGGGCTCTTCCAACTCAGCACATGCTTTGCGCCTTCCGTCATAACGGCCTTGTAACCTTGCTTTTGCAGCCAAATCGCAATCTCGTCCGAGTACAGCAACTCCGTCCCGAACACCACATTCGACTGCAGCCCGAACAACTCTTTCACCATCGCCTGTTGCCGTTGCAACTGCTCCGCAGCCTCCGTCTCGCTATAGACTTCTGCCAGCGAATAGGCGTAGGGCGTTGCCACGAACTCCACGCAGCCTGTTGCCGCCAGTTCCTTGAGTTTGTCCATCATCTCGGGCGCGAACTGTTCCAGCATTTCCAGCAGCGTCCCCGACACGGATATGGCACAATGGAACTTCCCTTTCGACAACCGTATCATCTCGGCAAGTGTCTGACACAGAGGCATATACGAAGTGTTCACAAGGTTCGTGATTTCCTCTTCTGTCTGCATGTCGTCATAGTAATAATGGTCTTGCCCTATCTCAAAGAAGCGATACCTCTTTATCCGATACGGCGCATGCATCTGAAAGCAAAAACAAATACTCTTCATATCTTTTGGGTTTTGTTGGTTATTGTCGATTTTTGTAAAATGCCCATTCCTGCATTTTAACTTGCAAAGATACAACATTTTTTCTGATAATGCAACTTACGTTCTGTAAATTGTGCAAAATCACAAAAAATGCACCTCCGAAAAACTGTTGAAAAGCGGCGCATCTGCTGCAAAAAATGAGCAAAAAGGGTGGGGAACTTGTAAATATGCAAAAAATGTAGTACTTTTGCCGCCGAAAATAGATAAACTGAGTTGAATATGCTTAAGAATATCCTATCCATCACGGGCAAACCTGGGTTATACAAGTTGGTAAGTCGCGGCAACAACATGCTGATTGTGGAGTCGCTCATTGACGGCAAACGCATGCCTACCTATGCGCGCGACAAGATTGTGTCGCTGGCAGAGGTGTCGATGTTCACCACGGGCGACGACATCGCCCTCGGCGAAGTGCTGACCAAAGTGGGCGAGAAAGAGGGCTTGAAGGTTGCATCCATCGACCCCAAGAAGGCGGACAACGACGCTATGCGCGCCTATTTCGCCGAGGTGTTGCCTGACTTCGACCGCGACCGCGTATATCCCACCGACATCCGCAAGTTGGTGCAATGGTACAACATCCTCATCAACGCCGGCATCACCGACTTCACCACCAAAGAGGACGAGGGCGAAGAGGAGGCTGCTACCGTTGAGGACAAGAAGCAAGATGTGAAGAAACCCGCGCCGAAGGCACAGGTGAAAACGCAGAAATCCGCAGTAGCGTCCGTAAAAACGGGCGTTGGTGCCAAAAAAGGTTGATTCTTCAGGAAATCATCAATAGCATAGAATCTGTTGCTCCCTTGAGTTACCAGGAGGCTTGGGATAATTCGGGACTGCAGGTGGGTGAACGCAGTGCGGAAGTAAAGGCGGCATTGTTGACGGTAGATGTTACGGAATCTATTGTCAGTGAGGCTATTGCTAAGCATTGCGACCTCATTGTATCCCACCACCCGTTGCTCTTCCGCGGATTGAAGCACCTCACGGGCAGCACGCCGCAGGAGCGGTGCGTGGAGCAGGCTATCCGCCACGGCATAGCCATCTATTCCGCGCATACATCCATGGACAGTTATCTCCATGGTGTCAGCGGGCGCATGGCAGAGCGCATCGGCATTTCGGAATACCGCATCCTCTCCCCACAACAGGGGCACGAAGAGGTGGGCTTGGGCGTGATTGGCAACCTGCCAACGCCAATGCAATGGGCTGATTTTGTGCGTCTTGTGCATAATGCCTTCCTCACAGAGCACTCGGGCATACGCTGCATAGCTCCCCTAAAAACCGAGGTGCAGACCATCGCCTTATGCGGCGGAGCAGGGGCGGAATTTATGGAAACCGCCATCGCACAGGGGGCGGATGTGTACATCTCCGCCGACTTCAAGTACCACGAGATGCAGAGTGCCGTCGGGCGCATCGGCATCATCGACCTCGACCACTGGGTGAGCGAGCAGTTCACCCGCGACATCTTCCGCGAACTGCTCACACCTTATATAAGAGTGGAGGTCGCCGCAACCGACCACAGCCCCGTCCTGTACTTCGCAAACGACAGCATACCACGCTGACAATCACAAGATTAAACTAAAACAAAACGAATATGGCAAAAGAGAAAGTAGAAAAAGAGTTGACCGTAGAGGACAAACTGCGTGCGCTCTACGAGTTGCAAGAGGTCGACACCAAAATCGACGAGTTGCGTATCCTCGCGGGCGAGTTGCCGCAGGAGGTCAAGGACATGAGCGACGAGGTCGAGGGACTCAAGACCCGCCTCTCGAACATCGAGAACGACATCAAGGAGTTGGAGACCGCTATCTCCGACCACCGCGTGCGCATCGAGAACTGCAACGCTGCCATCGCGCGCTACCGCGAACAGCAGAACAACGTACGCAACAACCGTGAGTTCGACAATCTCACCAAAGAGATTGAGTACCAGGAACTTGACATCGAGTTGTCGCAGAAGAAGATTCGCACCGCCACTGCTGACTTAGAGGCGCGTCAGGCGGACAAAGCCAAGACCATCTCCGACATCGAGGACCGCACCGTGGACCTCAACCAGAAGCGCAACGAACTCGACTCCATCCTCGGCGAGACCAAGGACCAGACCGAAAAACTCATGCTCCGTGCCACGGAACTCGAGAAGGGCATCGACGAGCGTCTGCTGACCGCTTTCCGTCGTATCCGCAAGAATGCGCACAACGGCTTGGCAGTTGTCAAGGTCGAGCGTGACAGTTGCGGCGGTTGCCACAGCAAGATTCCCGCACAGCGTCAGTTGGACATCCGCCAGCGCAAGAAAATCATCGTCTGCGAGTTCTGCGGACGTATCTTGGTGGACCCCGAAATGGGCGAGGAATAACCTGACAACCAACCATTTAAGGAGATTATCCTTCCGCAGGGTAATCTCCTTTTTTATATACACGAATTGCGAAAAATCACGAAAAATCGCACCGCTCATGCAAGATTATGAACACAAGTGGATTTACAGGGTAGTTAATCATCATGTTCAACCAACAAACTGACAATGAGTATGAAAAAGAATGAAAATCTGACTCTAACCCGCTTTTTCTACGCGGCATACGCGCTTGC
The DNA here is from genome assembly GCA_934692905.1 of uncultured Bacteroidales bacterium. Lineage (GTDB taxonomy): Bacteria > Bacteroidota > Bacteroidia > Bacteroidales > Paludibacteraceae > Colicola. The sequence continues at coordinate 27,692 of CAKUUM010000002.1, read as the reverse complement.
GGGCATCACCATCCTGAGCCTGTTGCTCCTGTTCCTGCCGGCGTGCAGCAACACCCGCGAGCCCGACCTCAACTACCCGACCGCCCTCGTCACCGCCTGCACGCAGGGCGACAGCCTGTTCATCCTCCAGTTGGACGACAGCACCACGCTCTACCCCACCAACATCACGCGCTCACCCTTCGGCAGGGAGGTGCGCGCACTCGTCAACTACTCCGAAACGGACATCGCCAACCACGTGTATATCAACTGGATAGACAGCATCCGAACCAAATATCCCGTGCTTTCCAAGGGCGCGCAGAACGACTCCCTCTATGGCACCGACCCGATAGAGATTGTGCGCGACTGGGTCACGATTGCCGAGGACGGTTACCTCACCTTGCGTGTGCGCACGCTCTGGGGTGGAATGGGTAAGAAGCACAATATCAATCTCTTAGCGGGTACAAACCCCGACAACCTTTACGAGTTGGAGTTGCGCCACGATGCTCTTGGCGACGTCCACGGCACCATGGGTGATGCTCTCATCGCTTTCAACCTCAACGCCATGTGTCCCTCTGTCAATCCCACAAGAATGACCCTCAAATGGCAGTCTTTCAGCGGTGAGAAATCCGTCGAGTTTGACCTGCGCCCCAGTTCACGTCGATCGGTTTTCATAAATAGCATCCCCGAAATGACCTCTCGAGTGGACTAATTCCTTATGTTTCCCCCGCGTTGTCCCCGCGCTGTCAACTACGGTTGATATACGGTACATACACGGTAGATATACGGTAGATATTGCTGTTCTTCTCGGGCGCTTACAAAGGGTTGGCACCAACCTCCTGCCGGGGACGCGGACGCCTCGTCCGCGGTAATTGGGTGTGGAGACGATGCGTCCCGCATCGTCAAAGAGTAACTTTTAGACTACTTGTCGGTAAGACAGACTGACAATACAGATGGACGAACAAGAGTTGGTAAAGCGTTTGCAACGTGGCGATGCTGCGGCACCGCACCTGCTCTATACCCGATACGTGCGCCATCTCACTGCCGTCTGCGCCCGCTACATCGCCAACGACGAGGACGTGCGCGACATTCTGCAGGACAGTTTCCTCCGCATCTTCTCGTCTTTCCCCACTTTTGTCTATCGTGGCGAAGGCTCTCTTCGGGCGTGGCTCACGCGCATCGTGGTGAACGAGGCACTCAAATGGCTGCGCGACAGCCACATCTGCTGGCAGGACATCGACACCGTCGAGGACATCCCCGCTGACGAACCCGACACTACAGACATACCTACTGAACTGATATACAAACTGATACGCGCTCTTCCTGACGGCTATCGCACAGTCTTCAACTTGTACGTCATCGAGGGCAAGAGCCACAAAGAGATAGCCGACCTCTTGCATATCACAGAGAGTACCTCGGCTTCGCAGTTGCATCACGCCAAGGCGCTCTTGGCTAAATGGATAAAACAGCACCCCGCAAACAACGTTTTATGAAAGAAAATTGGCTGAACGACATACACGACCGCATGTCGGACTTTGAGACGTACGAACCCGTCGGCTTGTGGCAACAGATAGAATCGCAGATGCCCAAAAAGGAAAAACGGCGCGTCCCCTTCCTCCTGTGGTGGAGTGGACACGGCTATGCGGCAGCCGTGGCATTGTTGGTCGTTGCTCTCGGCGGAGCAGGCATCTGGCTCACTCGGACAACTGCGCCCACGCAAGTGGCTCTCTCTGAACAGCAAGAGACGGTTATCGCTGATAATCAGGAATATACACAACAAACCATGCCCATATATGAGGAAATACTTCCCCAACCCTCACCCCGTCGGAACATAGCGCAAGCCACACCTCTCCCTCAACCACAACCCGACGAACCCGCACTCTCGGAAGGCCATCAAGAGCCCCCCACCACACCCGTCTCGGAGCCCTCCACGCCCCGCCCGACGGAGAAAAAAGACCTTCCCGCAACTCTTCCCGAGATACCGTTGGAGGAGCAGCCTGCCTCCCTCGAATCGCACGACCGCTGGCGTGGCAGCCTTGCGCTTTCCGCCTATGGTGCAGGCGGACTCAGTAGCACAACCACCGCCACCTGTCAGCCTAACCACAAGGCACTTAGCGCATCGTCTAATGGAGTGGCATGGGCAGATGCCCCTATGCTCGGCGTCATGTTGCTGAATAGCAGCAAACCGACACAGCGCACCCTGACGCACCATATCCCCATCCGCGCAGGTGTGAATGTCGCGTACCAACTCCACCCGCGCGTGAGTCTTGAGACGGGCGTGGCGTATGCCTGCCTGTTGGCGGACGGACAGGAGGGCTCCGCCGACAACTACATCGCCACACAGCAGACCTTGCACTACGTAGGGATTCCGCTCAACCTCAGGTGCAATATCTATACGTGGCGGCAACTCGACATCTATGCTTCCCTCGGGGGCTTGGCAGAGAAGTGCGTCAGCGGCTACACCACGACGGAATATGTGTTGAGCAAACAGACACAACATACTGAAACAGAGCGTATTTCCGACAAACCTTGGCAGTTCTCCGTCAACCTCTCTGCAGGTATCCAGTACAACTTCACCCGCTGGGCGGGGCTTTATATAGAGCCGGGTGCCGCTTACTATTTCGATGACCGTTCCACCCTGCAGACTATCCACAAGCAACGCCCCTTCAACTTCAACCTCAACCTTGGCATCCGCTTCTCCATTCCAAAACATCCATATAAAAACGCTATATGCACTTTTTTCCCATTTTTCCTGTAGTTTTTAGGGGGGGTATGTGCGTCTATGGGGTGAATGTAACAAACAACTCGTTGATAACGAACCAATGTTTCTTCAAAGGAAATGACATTCTTGCAGACGGTTTTTAAGCCCCTATGCGCAAGTATTTGTGTATCATATTCGTTGTTCCCGCTTGTATATATTCAGGAAAAGCAGTACCTTTGCGCGTCCAACAGACGAATAGAACTAAATACCAAAATATATGAACAAACCTCTTTTAGTTTCATGTTTATCGCTTATGGCTCTTATAGCGTGCACTAAACAGCAAACAACGGGTATCCCGTTGAGTAATCTGGACACCACCGCGGTGGCACAAAACGACTTCTACCAGTTCGCCTGCGGCGGCTGGATGAAGGAGAACCCGCTGCCCGCGGAGTATAGCCGCTTCGGCAGTTTCGACAAGTTGGCGCTCAACAACCTTGAGCAGGTCAACGGGCTCATCACCGATATCGCGGGGCAGAAACACCCGCAGGGCTCCATCGCGCAGAAGATTGGGGATATGTACAACCTCGCTATGGACACCGCACGCCGCAACACCGAAGGCACCGCGGCTATCCAACCTACACTGGACGAGATTGCTGCCGTCACAAGCCCCGAACAATGGTCGGAGGTGCTCGGCAAGGCAATGGAATACGGCATTTGGGCGATGTACGTGGATGCCGACGCGCTCAATTCGAGCATAAATATCCTCAACGAGTGCCAGGCGGGCTTTGCCCTCGGCGAGAAGGAGTACTACCTCGACCAGGACGAGCACACGCAGATGATACGTGCCGAGTACCTTAAATATATAGAGAAGATGTTCACGCTCTTCGGCATCGACAATGCCGCAGAACGTGCACAGACCGTGCTCCGCCTCGAGACGCGCCTTGCCACCGCAGCCCTCAACAATGTGGAACTGCGCGACCCCGTTGCCAACTACAACAAGATGTCGATTGCCGACCTGCAGAACCTCGTGCCGCAAGTGGATTGGAACGTGTATTTTGCGGGTATGAACATCAGCCCTGACAGCCTGTCTGTGGGACAGATTCGCCACCTGCAGGAGGCGGGTAAGATGCTGGCAGACGAGCCGTTGGAGGATATGAAGACCTTGTTCACATGGCAAGCCATCGACGGGTGCGCTTCTTACCTCACCGATGAGATATACACGGCATCGTTTGACTTCTACGGTCGTATCCTGAGCGGCCGTCAGGAGCAGAGCCCGCTGTGGAAGCGCGCCGTAGGTATCGTCAACGGTACCCTTGGCGAGGCTGTCGGACAGATGTACGTGCAGAAGTACTTCCCTGAGGAGAACAAAGAGCGTATGCTTGCGCTGGTCAAGAACCTCCAGCACGCTCTCGGTGAGCGTATCGAGGCTCTCGAATGGATGTCCGACGAGACCAAGGAGAAGGCGATTGAGAAACTCAATGCCTTCACCATCAAGATTGGCTACCCCGACACATGGCGTGACTATACCGCCCTCAATATCGACCCGAACCTCACCTACTACGCCAACCTCCAACGCGCATCGAAGTTCGAGCAGGATTACAGCCTCAGTTTCCTCGGTAAGCCGGTGGACAAAGCCAAATGGTATATGACCCCGCAGACGGTGAACGCCTACTACAACCCGTCCAGCAACGAGATTTGTTTCCCCGCGGGCATCCTTCAGTATCCGTTCTTCGATATGGCGGCGGACGATGCTTTCAACTATGGTGCTATCGGCGTAGTCATCGGGCATGAGATGACCCACGGCTTCGACGACCAAGGCTGCCAGTTCGACAAGGACGGTAACCTCAACAACTGGTGGACGGCAGAGGACAAGGCACGTTTCGATGCACGCACCAAGGTCATGGAGGAGTTCTTCAATAATATCGAGGTTGCCCCGGGCGTACACGCCAATGGGGCCTTCACGTTGGGTGAGAATATCGCCGACCATGGCGGACTGCAGGTTTCGTTCCAGGCGTTTATGGAGAATGAGGCGGCTAAGCCTGAGAGCGAGCGTCTGAAGACAGTGGACGGCTTCACGCCCGAGCAGCGTTTCTTCTTGGCGTATGCCAACGTATGGGCAGGCAATATCCGCCCCGAGGAGATACTCCAGCGCACGAAGTCTGACCCTCACTCACTGGGCCGCTGGCGTGTGAACGGTGCGCTCCCGCACATCAACGCATGGTATGACGCATGGCATGTCACCGAGGCTTCACCCCTTTATGTTGCCCCTGCCAACCGCGTATCTATCTGGTAATGAATAAAGAATAAGGAGAAAGGAAGAAAGACTTATTAGTATCGGTCGCGCCCGTGCGCCATTTAATGTGCACTATTCAACGCGCACCATTCAATACATATCTGTCTTTACTCCTTATTCCTTTCTCCTTATTCCAAAATAACGAAGTTATGATAAAGCATATCGTTTTCTTCCGCCTCCTTGACGAGGCGGAGGGGCACACCAAGTTGGAGAATGCCCGAATCATCAAGGACGGTTTGTTGTCCCTGCGTGACAAGATTGATGTATTGGTCAGCGAGGAGGTGGGCATCAACATACCCAACGCCAAGAAGACCGACTACGACATCTGCCTCATCTGCGAGTTCCGCACATGGGAGGATGTCGGCACCTACCAGAACCACCCCGAGCACCTCAAGGTGGCAGGCTATATCGCCAAGTGTCGCTCTGCCCGTGCTGCTGTGGACTACGAAGAATAAAACACATGATTAACCTTATAAAAATAAACAAAACGCATGAAGAAATTCACAAACGCTCTGATGCTGGGCGCAATCAGCATCGCTACTATGGTCGCTATGTCAAGTTGCGGTGGCGACAAGGAACCCGAAATGGCTATCAATGGTATCAATGGCGACTTGCATTTCGCAGACACTATCTTACTTTCCACTACTGGTGCTCCCGAAGGTGCTGTTGTTACTTATGAAAGTAGTAATGAATGGGTTGCTGTCATCTCGGGTGATACTTTGTTTGGTAACCATATCGGTGATGCTGTTATTACTGCTACGGCAGGTGATAAAAAAGCAACTTATAATGTGAAAGTAGCAGCCAAATACACTATGGCTACCGAGCCTCTGTGGGATTGGAACTGCACTCCTGCAGAACTGAAAGCAAAGAAAGGTGAACCTGCGGGCGAAACCGAAAGTTCTGTATTTTACCTGCAAAATGCAGAGAAAGGAATCTATGAGGCTTACGTATTTAGGACGGAGAAACTGATTGCTAGTGCATTGCAAATTCAAATCACTTCAAAAGAGATGATAAACGAGTATTTGTATTTCGCTTTGGAAAGATATCAAGCAGCTGGCATGAGCCAAGATAAGTCAACTGTTTATTTCCTCAATGCTCCCACTACAGAAGAGGCAACCATGGTGCTGTTAGTTTATCAGCAACAGAATAGTCTGATTCTTGAGTATCAGCCCAACTCCGCAAAGTCCAACGCTCCTGCATTGATGCCTGCAAAGAAAGGTTTTCCCTTATTCTTTTAATATATAATAGGTTCGCTGCACCTTAAATTGTGTGCTGCATTTTGTGTGTACTCCTAAACGTTGTTACACATAATCAATGCGAGACTGCCTGACAACCGTCAGGCAGTCTTTTTTGTGCATTTTGTTGTAAAACCAACACCTTGTGGACAATGCCTTGTGGTGACGACGCGTCTCGCGTCGTTTATTTTATGTCAGTTCTATCTGATAGTATCTCTGAATTTTATACCAATTTGTGATGATACGGCGTAACCGTCCGTTTATTCTCAAGTGCGTTTTCACAACCATTGCGCATTGTTTCTTGTGTATTTGTCGGGTTAAGTGTATGAGATTAGTATGTGATTAGTATGTGGTTAGTATGTGATTAGTATGTGATTCCGCCGACCTTCTCGCAACCTTGCCGCGGGTTTGTAGGCGGGATGTTCATGGTGTGTGTTCTTTGATTTTGCGTAATGTTAATCCTTAAATGGCTAAATGACGAGATAAATCGTACATCGTAAATTCGCAAATCGTACATGGTTTAGTGGCTATTCATGTTCATTTTCACCGCCTTACGATGTCGTTTTGTGATAAAAACACGCGAAAAACGCATTTTTTTTGCGATTTATTTTGCAGGTTCCGAAAAAAGCAGTACCTTTGCACCGCTTTTCCGCCAAATGCGACGAGGAGTGGTTGCCACGAGTCGGCTGCAGGCGCAGGAATGCGACGCGAGTTGGAAAGCGAACGCCTCTATAGCTCAGTTGGTAGAGCACTAGATTTGTAATCCAGCGGTCGTTGGTTCGAGTCCGACTAGAGGCTCAAAAGTTCTTTGAAAATGTGAAAAAGAAAATGAGTAGGGATTTATTCTTAATTCATAATTCTTAATTCATAATTCGTTTTGGGTGTGTTCCAGAGTGGCCAAATGGGGCAGACTGTAAATCTGCTGCTTTTCAGCTTCGGTGGTTCGAATCCATCCGCACCCACAACCTTAATAAGTGCGAAGAATTGCGTTGCGGAAATCTTGCACGGGTCTTTCGGGACTTCGCAGTTCGACGCAGACACAAGACCTCGCGCGGAAACGGAACTGTGTTTCGGGTTTCGCGGAAATAGCTCAGTCGATAGAGCACTAGCCTTCCAAGCTGGGGGTCGCGGGTTTGAGTCCCGTTTTCCGCTCCAAAAGATTTTTGTTGCTAATGTAGCTCAGTGGTAGAGCGCATCCTTGGTAAGGATGAGGTCGCGGGTTCAACTCCCGCCATCAGCTCCATTGCAAATGGAAGTTTGCGCGTATGAAGAATGGGAGGGTTGTGCCTTCTTTTCTTTGTGCAAGACATTAAACAACGAATAATAACTCATTATTAACGTTAATAAATTAATTTACTACTATGGCAAAAGAGAAATTTGACCGCTCGAAACCGCACGTTAACATCGGTACTATCGGTCACGTTGACCACGGAAAAACTACTCTTACCGCTGCTATCTCCAAGGTTCTTCACGAGGCTGGCTTCGGTTCTGAGGATGTTAAATCTTTCGACCAGATTGATAACGCACCTGAAGAGAAAGAGCGTGGTATTACTATCAACACCGCACACATCGAGTATGAGACTGCTAACCGTCACTACGCTCACGTAGACTGCCCGGGCCACGCTGACTATGTAAAGAACATGGTTACCGGTGCTGCCCAGATGGATGGTGCAATCATCGTAGTTGCTGCAACTGACGGTCCTATGCCTCAGACCCGTGAGCACATCCTGCTCGCTCGTCAGGTGAACGTTCCGCGCTTGGTTGTGTTTATGAACAAATGCGATATGGTTGACGACGCAGAAATGCTCGACCTCGTTGAGATGGAGATGCGTGAACTTCTTTCGTTCTATGATTTCGATGGTGACAATACTCCTATCATCCGCGGTTCTGCACTTGGTGCACTGAACGGAGACCCGAAATGGGTGGCAAAAGTTATGGAGTTGATGGACGCTGTTGACAATTGGATTCAACTTCCTCCGCGTGCTGTTGACAAACCTTTCTTGATGCCTGTTGAGGACGTCTTCTCTATTACCGGTCGTGGTACTGTTGCTACCGGTCGTATTGAGACAGGTGTTGTTAAAGTAGGTGATGAGGTTCAGTTGATCGGCCTTGGTGCAGAGGGTAAGAAATCTGTCGTTACCGGTGTCGAGATGTTCCGTAAACTTCTTGACGAAGGTGAAGCAGGTGATAACGTTGGTTTGCTTCTCCGTGGTATTGACAAAGACGAGGTTCGTCGTGGTATGGTGCTCACTCACCCGGGTGTTGTTAAACCTTACAGCGAGTTCAAGGCTTCGGTTTATATCTTGAAGAAAGAGGAGGGTGGCCGTCACACTCCGTTCCACAACCACTATCGTCCTCAGTTCTACATCCGTACTATGGACGTTACCGGTGAGATTACTCTCCCCGAAGGAACTGAGATGGTAATGCCGGGCGATAACCTCGAGATCCAAGTTAAGTTGATCTATCCGGTTGCTTGCTCCGAGGGTCTGCGTTTCGCTATCCGTGAGGGTGGTCGTACCGTAGGTTCGGGTCAGATTACCAAACTGATTGACTAATATCAATCTTAGATATTTCTCTCAAGTAGTAGCAGGGCGTTAAGCCCTTGCTACTCACGGGAGAGAAATACGCCGACGTAGTCGGCAAACCAAAATCAGCAATCAAGCGTAGCGCCGATTGGTGATTTTGAGAGGAAGAATTTATGAAGCGCTAAACTCGCGCAGCGAGTTTCATTCGCGGAATAAATTCTGACGAACGGAAGTCCTCCAATGGTAGGAGAGCGGTCTCCAAAACCGTCAATGTGGGTTCGATTCCTGCCTTCCGTGCTGTTACAAATAGCTTCCAATCTGACTTCTGTTTTCCGCAGGAGCCGGATTGTTGGCGTGAATAAAGAACAACAAAGAAATAACTACTGATATGAAGTTCGTTGATAATGTAAAAGAGTCCTACGACGAGTTGGTCCACAAGGTAAGTTGGCCTACTCGTAAGGAGTTGTCACAAAGCGCAGTGCTGGTGTTGATTGCTTCCATTATACTGGCGCTGATTGTCTGGCTGATGGACTGGTGCTTCGAGTCAATCATGACGTTCATCTACGGCTTGTTCTAATCTCTCTAATCAGAACTTGGATATGGCTGAAGGTAACTATAAGTGGTACGTCCTCCGCTCGATTAGCGGCAAGGAGAACAAGGTCAAAGAGTATATCGAAGGAGCCTTGGTCACCTCTACGCTCTTCAAGGAGTATGTGTCGCAAGTATTGATTCCCACCGAGAAGGTAGTGAGCCTGCGCGGCGGTAAGCGTGTCATCAAAGAGCGCAACCTCCTTCCGGGGTACGTGCTCGTTGAGTGCAACCTCACCGACGAATGCTACCCGCTGCTTCGCAACATCCCCAACGTGCTCGGTTTCCTCAGTGACGGCAAGGCTTCCACTAAGCCGGCACCGGTGCCCCAATCCGAAATCAACAAGATTATGGGTACTGCCGACGAGACTGCAGGGGATAGCATTCTCGACGAAACGTATCTGGTGGGCGAACACGTCAAAGTCACCGACGGACCGTTCAACGGCTTCGAAGGTGTCATCAACGAGGTCGCTGCCGACAAACGCAAACTCAAAGTGGTGGTCACTATCTTCGATAGGCAGACGCCCCTCGAGTTGAGCTTCGATCAAGTAGCAAAAGAGTAGGAGGCACCCGTTACAGGCCGTTGTACTACTCGATAGTTTCATTTATCAACCGACCGAGGATACCGCGTATCCGCTTGAGGTCAAAACTATTAACAAAGTAAAACTAACTAATTATGGCTAAAGAAATTGCTGGATTTATCAAACTCCAGATCAAGGGTGGCGCGGCCAATCCTTCGCCTCCGGTGGGACCTGCACTGGGTTCCAAGGGTGTGAACATCATGGAGTTCTGCAAACAATTCAATGCCAGAACGCAGGATAAGGCAGGTAAGGTTTTGCCTGTTGTTATCACTGTTTACACTGACAAATCGTTCGATTTTATCGTTAAGACTCCTCCTGTTGCTGTGCAACTCCTCGAGGCTGCCAAAATCAAGTCCGGTTCGGCTGAGCCCAACCGTAAGAAAGTGGCTAACATCTCCGAGGACCAGTGCCGACAGATTGCCCAGGATAAGATGGTCGATTTGAACTGCTTTACCGTAGAAAGCGCCTACAAGATGGTCAAAGGTACGGCACGTAGTATGGGCATTACCGTTAAATAATTAAACTTCAATCACCATGGCAAAATTGACAAAGAATCAGAAACTTGCTGCAGAGAAGATTGAAGCAGGTAAACTCTACACGGTAGCCGAGGCTGCCGCTCTCGTCAAAGAGATTACGACCACCAAGTTCGACGCCAGTGTGGACATCGACGTCCGCCTCGGTGTGGACCCCCGCAAGGCTAACCAGATGGTGCGCGGCGTGGTAAGTCTCCCCAACGGAACCGGTAAACAGGTTCGCGTACTCGCATTGTGTACTCCCGACCAGGAGGCTGCTGCCAAAGAGGCTGGTGCCGACTACGTAGGTCTCGACGAGTACATCGAGAAGATTAAAGGTGGTTGGACCGACATCGACGTCATCATCACCATGCCCCAAATCATGGGCAAGATTGGTGCTCTCGGACGTGTCCTTGGTCCCCGTGGCTTGATGCCTAACCCCAAATCAGGTACTGTTACTCCCGACGTCGCTAAGGCTGTCAAGGAGGTTAAGCAGGGTAAGATTGACTTCAAGGTCGACAAGTTCGGTATCGTGCATACCTCCATCGGTAAGGTCTCTTTCACCGCCGAGGCTATCGCAGAGAACGCCAACGAGTTCATCCAGACCCTTGTCAAACTCAAACCCGCTGTCAGCAAAGGTACCTATATCAAGAGCATTTATCTTTCCAGTACGATGAGTCAGGGCATTAAGATTGACCCCAAATCCATTGAGTAATCATTTAATCCAAGACAGTTATTATGAAGAAGGAAGATAAAACCGCCATCATCGCAGAGTTGCAGGAGCAACTCGGTCAATACTCCCACTTCTACCTCACCAATATCGAGGGGTTGAACGCCGAGAAGACCAGTGCTCTCCGTCGCGCATGCTTCAAACAGGACATCAAACTCCTTGTTGCCAAGAACACCTTGCTCCACAAGGCACTCGAGGCACGTGGCATCGACGAGCAAATCTGCGCTGCTCTCAAGGGTAACACCGCCCTTATGCTCTCCAACACCGGCAACGCTCCCGCGAAACTGATTAAGGAGTTCACCAAGGGCGACAAGACTGGCGAGGCTAAACCCCAGTTGAAGGCCGCTTACGTAGAGGAAACCGTTTACGTGGGCGCCCAGAACCTCGAGTTCCTCTCCACCATCAAGTCCAAGAACGAACTCATCGCAGACCTCGTTGCACTCCTGCAATCGCCTGCTAAGAATGTCGTTTCTGCACTCCAGTCCGGAGGTAACACCATCCACGGCGTCCTCAAAACGCTGGGAGAACGCGCTGAGTAATCAGCAAACATGCCGGCTTTTATTCGTTTTAACATCGCTCCAAACCGCTACCCTGTAGCAAGGGATACGCAAGGGATGAGCAACCCATAGCGAATGGATAAGGCATGAAAAATAACTTAATAATAAAATAAACTACTTAAAATTATACAACAATGGCAGATCTGAAAGCTTTTGCTGAACAATTGGTTAACCTCACGGTTAAGGAAGTAAACGAACTCGCACAAATCTTGAAAGACGAGTATGGTATCGAACCCGCTGCTGCTGCAGTAGCAGTTGCTGCTGGTCCCGCTGCTGACGCAGCACCCGCTGCTGAAGAGAAGACTTCGTTCGACGTAGTCCTCAAGGCTGCTGGCGCACAGAAACTCCAAGTCGTTAAGACTGTTAAGGAGCAAACCGGTCTCGGCCTGAAAGAGGCTAAGGACATCGTTGACGCTGCTCCTGCTACCGTTAAGGAAGGTCTTGACAAGGCTGCTGCTGAGGCTCTCAAGAAGGCTCTTGAAGAGGTCGGCGCTGAGGTTGAACTCAAGTAATAACCCTACCTGTAAGGTGTTAGGTTTAGACCCCGAATGGGGGTCTAAACCTTTTTCTCTGAATATACGAGGATGTTAAAAATCAGTTAAATATCGGTAATATCACTGCGATTCAGGTTAAGAAAGGATAATCCACCGAATCATCTATTTAGGTCTAAATAATTCATTACCAATAGTTTGACGATTGAATAATATAAACCCATCTACATAAATAAATGGCTAAACAACAGAAAACACAGAGAATCAACTTCTCGGCAATGCAACAACAGATGCCGTATCCTGATTTTCTGGATATCCAATTGAAATCCTTCCGCGAATTCTTCCAGATGGACTCCACTCCGGAAGTGCGCCACACAGAGGGACTTTACAAAGTGTTCTCGGAGAACTTCCCCATTCAGGACACTCGAAACAACTTCAACCTCGAGTTCCTCGACTACCACATCGACCCTCCGCGCTATTCTATCGAGGAGTGCATTCGTCGTGGACTCACCTACAGCGTGCCGCTCAAGGCGAAACTGTTCCTCACCTGCACCGACCCCGACCACGAGGACTTCGAGCCGGTGATGCAGGACGTGTTCCTGGGCACAATCCCCTACATGACACCCAAAGGCACCTTCGTCATCAACGGCGCAGAACGCGTGGTTGTCAGCCAGTTACACCGTTCCCCGGGTGTCTTCTTCGGCACCTCCATGCACTCCAATGGTACCAAACTCTACTCCGCACGTATAATCCCCTTCCGCGGGTCGTGGATTGAGTTCGCTACCGACATCAACCGCGTCATGTATGCCTACATCGACCGCAAGAAGAAGTTGCCTGTCACCACCCTTCTCCGTGCCATCGGTTTCGAGAGCGATAAGGACATCCTCGATTGCTTCGGACTGGCGGAAGAGATTAAGTGTACCAAAGAGAACCTCGACGGCATCGTAGGGCGTACCCTCGCCGGTAACGTCCTCAAGGCTTGGACCGAGGATTTCGTCGATGAGGACACGGGCGAGGTCGTAACTATCGAGCGTAACGAGGTCATCATCGAGCGCGAGACCGTGCTCACACAGGAGATGTGCGACACCATTCTCGAATCGGGTGTCAAGACCATCCTTCTGCACAAGGAGGAGGCGAACGAGGCGGAGTATTCCATCATCTTCAACACCCTCCAGAAAGACCCGTCGCACTCCGAGAAGGAGGCGGTGCTTTACATCTACCGCCAACTCCGCAACGCGGAGCCTGCCGATGATGCCACCGCACGCGAGGTTATCCAGAACCTCTTCTTCTCCGACAAGCGCTATGACCTTGGCGAAGTCGGACGCTACCGCATCAACCGCAAACTCAATATGTCTATTCCTATGGAGACGCGCACGCTCACCAAGGAGGACATGATTGAGATTATCAAATACTTGGTGCAACTCATCAACTCCAATGCCGAAGTCGATGATATCGACCACCTCTCCAATCGTCGTGTACGTACCGTAGGCGAACAACTCTACAACCAGTTCGGTATCGGTCTCGCACGTATGGCGCGCACCATCCGCGAGCGTATGAACGTGCGTGATACCGAGCTCTTTACGCCGACCGACCTTATCAACGCCAAAGCCATTTCCAGTGTCATCAACTCCTATTTCGGTACCAATGCGCTCTCCCAGTTCATGGACCAGCAGAACCCGCTCGCGGAGATTACCCACAAGCGTCGTATGTCTGCACTCGGTCCTGGCGGCTTGAGCCGTGACCGTGCGGGATTCGAGGTACGAGACGTCCACTACACGCACTATGGCCGACTCTGCCCTATTGAGACACCTGAAGGACCGAACATCGGACTTATATCTTCGCTTTGTATATATGCGAAAATCAACAACCTTGGCTTCATCGAAACCCCCTACCGCAAGGTGGAGAACGGTGTCGTGGACCTCGACAACGACCATGTAGTCTACTACACCGCCGAGGACGAGGAGCAGTCCACTGTAGCACAAGGTAACGCACCCCTCGACGAGAACGGCAAGTTCATCCGCGACAAAGTCAAGGCACGTTATGAGGCGGACTTCCCTGTAGTGGGACCTGACCAAATCGACCTCATGGACGTGTCGCCGTCGCAGATTGCGTCTATCGCAGCGGCGCTTATTCCGTTCCTTGAGCACGACGATGCCAACCGTGCATTGATGGGCTCCAACATGATGCGCCAGGCGGTTCCGTTGCTCCACAACGAAGCGCCTATCGTAGGTACCGGCATCGAGGCACAACTCGTACAGGACTCCCGCACCCAAATCACAGCAGAGGGCGCAGGTACCGTCACCTATGTCGATGCCGACAGGATTCGTATCCAGTACGACCGCACGGACGAGGAAGAGTTCATCTCTTTCGACCCCGCAGAGAAGGAATACAAACTGCCTAAGTGCCAGAAGACCAACCAGAACACCACCATCGACCTCCGTCCTATCGTACGCAAGGGCGACCGTGTGGAGAAGGGCGACATACTCTCCGAAGGCTATGCCACTGAGAATGGCGAGTTGGCACTCGGTAAGAACCTCAAGGTAGCCTACATTCCTTGGAAGGGATACAACTACGAGGACGCCATTGTCCTCAGCGAACGCATTGTGCGTGAGGATATGTTCACTTCCATTCACGTGGTCGAGCAACTCCTTGAGGTACGCGAGACCAAGCGTGGTATGGAGGAATTCACAGCCGATATCCCGAACATCAGCGAAGACGCCACCAAGGATTTGGATGAGAACGGTCTCATTCGTATCGGCGCACATATTCAGCCGGGCGACATTATTATAGGTAAAATCACCCCGAAGGGCGAGTCGGACCCCTCACCTGAGGAGAAACTGCTCAAGGCTATCTTCGGCGACAAAGCAGGTGATGTCAAGGACGCTTCTCTCAAAGCCAGTCCGTCACTCAGCGGCGTGGTTATCGACCGCCAACTCTATGCCAAGGCACTCAAAGACCGTAAGCAGAAGATGGAGGACAAGGAGACTCTCGCTAAGTTCGACGCAGAGTTCGAGGCAAAAGCAGAACAACTCAAGAAGATTCTTGTTGAGAAACTCGTCAAGTTGCTCGAAGGCAAACAGTCCGCAGGCGTTGTGGATTATGTCAAGTCCGACATCATTGCCAAAGGGCTCTCCTTCACCCGCGAACGCCTCATGCAAATCGACTATACATCGGTTATGTTGGCTGGCTGGACCAATGACGCACACATCAACGACCTCGTTGAACGCTGCATCATGAACTACATTGCCAAGTACAAAGAACTCGATGCACAACTCAAACGCGAGAAGTTCAACCTTACCATCGGCGACGAACTGCCTAACGGTATCATCCAGATGGCGAAGGTGTACATTGCCAAGAAGCGTAAGATTCGCGTCGGCGACAAGATGGCAGGTCGTCACGGTAACAAGGGTATCGTTTCCAAGATTGTCCGCGTAGAGGATATGCCGTTCTTGGCGGACGGAACGCCTGTCGATATCGTCCTCAACCCGCTGGGTGTGCCTTCTCGTATGAACATCGGTCAGATATTCGAGGCTGTCCTCGGTTGGGCGGGACGCGAGTTGGGCGTTAAGTTCGCTACGCCTATCTTCGACGGTTGTACACTTGATTCGCTCAACGAGTGGACCGACAAGGCTGGTCTTCCGCGTGCCGGCAAGACACAACTCTATGACGGTGGTACGGGCGAACCATTCGACCAGATGGCTACTGTCGGAGTCACCTACTTCATGAAGTTAGGGCACATGGTTGACGACAAGATGCACGCTCGTTCCATCGGTCCGTACAGCCTTATCACTCAGCAACCGTTGGGCGGTAAAGCACAGTTCGGTGGTCAGCGTTTCGGTGAGATGGAGGTTTGGGCGCTCGAAGCGCACGGTGCCGCTCACGTACTGCAGGAGATTCTGACCGTCAAGTCCGATGATGTCACTGGGCGTGCACGCACCTACGAGGCTATTGTCAAGGGCGAACCGTTCCCCACACCCGGACTTCCCGAGTCGCTTAATGTATTGTTACACGAACTGCAGGGTCTTGCACTCTCAATTACAATGGAATAAACGTAAAGAATATGGCTTTCAAACAAGATAATAAGAAAAACGGTTTCTCACGCATCACCATCGGGCTCGCTTCGCCCGACGAAATCATGCGTATCAGTTCGGGCGAAGTGCTCAAACCTGAAACCATCAACTATCGTACCTACAAGCCTGAGCGCGACGGTCTGTTCTGCGAGCGCATCTTTGGTCCTACCAAGGACTATGAGTGCCATTGCGGTAAGTACAAACGTATTCGCTACAAAGGTATCGTCTGCGAGCGTTGCGGTGTCGAAGTCACAGAGAAGAAAGTACGCCGCGAGCGTATGGGGCATATCAAACTCGTAGTACCCGTTACCCATATCTGGTACCTCCGCTCACTGCCGTCCAAGATGGCGGCACTCCTCGGCGTACCTACCAAGAAACTGGAGTCCGTCATCTACTATGAGAAGTACATCGTTATCCGTGCCGGCGTATTGGCTGGGCAGGAACTTGGCGACGACATAGTGGCAGACCGCATGCTCCTTGACGAGGACGAGTACAACGAACTCATAGCCCGTCTCCCGCAGGATAACCAACTCTTGGACGACTCCGACCCTGACAAGTTCATTGCCAAGATGGGTGCAGAGGCTGTCGAAGAGATGCTTGCTACCATCGACCTCGATGCCCTCAGTTACGAACTGCGCCACCGTGCCGACACCGACACCTCTATGCAGCGCAAGGCGGAAGCACTCAAGCGCCTGCAGGTGGTAGAGTCTTTCCGTGCCAGCAAGGGACGCAACCGCCCCGAGTGGATGGTGCTCCGCGTTATCCCAGTTACACCGCCTGAACTGCGTCCGCTCGTGCCGCTGGATGGTGGACGTTTCGCTACCTCGGACCTCAACGACCTCTATCGTCGCGTTATCATTCGTAACAACCGACTCAAACGACTCGTCGAGATTAAGGCGCCGGATGTTATTCTTCGCAATGAGAAACGTATGCTCCAGGAGGCTGTTGATTCCCTCTTTGATAATAGCAAGAAGACCACAGCCATCAAGTCCGACGCTAACCGTCCTCTCAAATCCCTCTCCGACTCGTTGAAGGGTAAACAGGGACGTTTCCGTCAGAACTTGCTCGGTAAGCGTGTTGACTATTCCGGACGTTCCGTTATCGTCGTTGGTCCTGAACTCAAGATGCACGAGTGCGGTCTGCCCAAGGATATGGCTGCCGAACTCTACAAGCCGTTTATCATTCGCAAACTCATCGAGCGTGGTATCGTCAAGACTGTTAAATCGGCAAAGAAGGTCATCGACCGCAAAGACCCTGTTATCTTCGATATTCTTGAGCACGTTATGGAGGGTCACCCCGTACTGCTCAACCGTGCTCCTACACTGCACCGCCATGGTATCCTGGCTTTCCAGCCGCGAATGATTGAGGGTAAGGCTATCCAGTTGCACCCGCTTGCATGTGCTGGCTTCAACGCTGACTTCGATGGCGACCAGATGGCAGTTCACCTTCCGCTCTCCAACGAGGCGGTACTTGAGGCGCAACTGCTTATGCTCGGCTCGCACAACATTCTCGATCCCGCAAACGGCAACCCGATTACCGTACCTTCGCAGGATATGATTCTCGGTCTCTACTATATCACCAAGCCCCGTACAGGCGTCAAGGGCGAAGGACTCTGCTTCTACTCACCCGAAGAGTGCGAAATCGCACTCAATGAGGGCAAAGCGGATATCCATGCCATCGTCAAGGTGCGTATCCACGACGGGCGTACCCACGAGACCACGCTCGTAGAGACTACCCCGGGCCGCGTGTTGGTTAACCATTTCGTACCCGAAGAGGTCGGCTACCAGAACGTAACCCTTGGCAAGAAAGCCGTTAAGAACATCATTGCCGATGTCATCAAGACCTGCGGTGTGGCTCGCACTGCCCAGTTCCTCGACGACATCAAGAACCTTGGTTACAAGATGGCGTTCAAGGGAGGTCTGTCTTTCAACCTCAACGACATCCTTATCCCTGAGGAGAAGAACGAACTCGTTGCCAAAGGTAATCAGACTGTGGAAGAGGTTACCGAACTCTATATGGAAGGTCTCATGACCGACAACGAGCGTTATAACAAGGTAGTCGGTGCATGGACCGATGTCGATGCACAGGTTACCGAAGTGCTGATGAAGCACATGAAGGAGGCTGACCAAGGGTTCAACTCTGTATATATGATGATGGACTCCGGTGCTCGTGGTTCCAAACAGCAGATTAAGCAGTTGGCTGGTATGCGTGGTCTTATGGCGAAGCCCCAGAAGGCGGGTGCCGCAGAAGGTCGTCAGACTATCGAGAACCCGATTCTGTCCAACTTCAAGGAAGGCTTGAGCGTGTTGGAGTACTTCATCTCCACACACGGTGCCCGTAAGGGTCTTGCCGATACCGCTTTGAAGACTGCCGACGCAGGTTACCTCACTCGTCGTCTTGTCGATGTGTCGCACGACGTTATCATCACCGAAGAGGACTGCGGTACCCTCCGTGGCTTGACCGCACGCGCCGTAAAGCAGAACGACAATGTCGTTGCTACCCTTACCCAGCGTATCCTCGGACGTGTCAGCGTGCATGACATTCACGACAACGAGGGCAACCTTATCGTTGCCGCAGGCGAAGAGATACGCGAGGCACAGTGCCAGGCTATCGAAGACGCAGGTATCGAAGCCGTTGAGATTCGTTCCGTACTCACTTGCGAGGCGAAACACGGTGTTTGCGCCAAGTGCTACGGTCGTAACCTCGCTACCCGCCAACTCGTACAGAAAGGCGAGGCGGTCGGTGTCATAGCCGCACAGGCTATCGGTGAGCCGGGTACGCAGTTGACCCTCCGTACCTTCCACTCGGGTGGTGTCGCAGGTAACGCGGCTACGCAGAACACCTACGCTATCCCGCAGGCAGGTCGTATCGAAATCGACGATATGCGTACCATCACCACCGAGGAAGGCGACATCATCGTTGTCAGCCGTCTTAACGAGATGCGTCTTGTGGACGAGAAGACAGGTGTCGTACTCACCCAGTTCAATATACCGTACGCTTCCAAACTCTTCGTCACCCCGGGTCAGGTCTATGACAAGGGCACGCAAGTCTGCGAGTGGGATCCTTACAAGGCTGCCCTCATCATCGAGCAAGCCGGTACCATTCAGTATCAGGACGTTGTCGAAGGCGTTACCGCCAAGACCGAGACCGACGAGCAGACCGGTAAGAAAGAGGTTACTATCACCGAAACCAAGGATAAGACCAAGATGCCTGCTGCCCTTATTCTCGATAAGGAAGGCAATGTGCTCCGTACATACAACCTGCCTGTGAAGGCACTGCTTGTTCACCCCGACGGAGCGGAAGTCAAGGTCGGAGACGCACTCTTCACGCAGACACGTTCCTTCGGTACTGCAGGCGATATCACGGGTGGTCTTCCGCGTGTTACCGAGTTGTTCGAGGCACGCAATCCGTCCAATCCTGCTATCGTGGCTGAGATTGATGGTGAAGTCTCCTTCGGCAAAATCAAACGCGGTAACCGTGAACTCAATATCACATCCCGTCTCGGTGAGGTCAAGTCGTATCTCATTCCGTTGAGTAAGCAAATCCTTGTACAGGAGAGCGACTATGTGCATGCAGGTGTTGCCTTGTCCGATGGTGCTATCACGCCCGACGACATTCTGGCTATTCAGGGACCCACTGCCGTACAGGACTACATCGTCAACGAAGCACAGTCCGTTTACCGTATGCAGGGTGTGGAAATCAACGACAAGCACTTCGAGATTATCGTGCGTCAGATGATGCGCAAGGTCGAAATCCAGGACGCAGGCGATACGCGCTTCCTCGAGAAGCAAATCGTTGACAAACTCGACTTCCTCGACGAGAACGACCGTATCTGGGGCAAGAAAGTCGTTACCGATGCCGGCGACAGCGAGACGCTCCGCGCAGGTCAGATTGTCACTGCACGCCGTCTCCACGACGAGAACTCCAGTCTCCGCCGCCGCGACAAGAAGTTGGTTGAGGCACGTGATGCCATGTGTGCTACGGCGAGTCAGATACTCCAGGGTATCACCCGCGCTGCGCTCGGCACCAAGTCTTTCATGTCGGCTGCTTCCTTCCAGGAGACCACCAAGGTACTCAACGAAGCCGCTATCCAAGGCAAGATAGACTATCTGGACGGTATGAAGGAGAACGTTATCTGCGGTAACCTTATCCCTGCGGGTACTGGCTTACGCGAGTTCCAGAACATCCCTGTCCACAACGCCGAGGAGTACGCTGCTCTCCAAGCCGCCCGTGCTGCCGCCGACGAAGCCCGCCAGTCAGGCTCCGACACCGACGACACCACCGACCCCGAAGATTTGTAGTAACAGATACTCAGCGTACGCTTGCCGTACGCTGAGTATTCGTTAAATATGCAATGATTGCTGAGTCCCTGAGGATGTTCGACTCCTCTTCGACTTGCTATCCTTTTGTCAAGGGACTGCCGGTTATCCGGGCAGTCCCTTGTTGTCTTGTCAAAGAACTAAAAAGGACTTGCACAATCGGCAAATAACCTGTACCTTTGCAGTACTAATTGACTGCCATGGATAAGCGTGCACCGGAAATACTGTCGTTGCGACAGGATATTGAGCGTGAAGTGAAGCGCAAGATACGCACACCCTACGACTTTGAATTTCTCGCAGGGGTCATTTGGGAGCGATTGCACGAGAATATATCTCCCACTACGCTTAAACGCCTTTGGGGTTACATTGACGGAGCGGACACCACACGCCGCACTACGCTGTGTCTGCTGTCGCAGTTCCTCGGATATGCTGATTGGGAGGCATATCTGCACGCCCTCGCTCTGCGTAGCGAGGTGGAGAGCAATGCTTTTGAGGGCGAGGGTATTCGCGTTGAAAATCTTACTATCGGCGACCGCGTGGAGGTGACATGGCTGCCTAATAGGCGGTGTGTATTCCGTTATGAAGGTAGTTCGCACTTCTATGTAGAGGTGGCAGAGAACAGCAAACTGCAATCGGGAGACAGGTTCTGTACGGCTTGTTTCCTCATCGGACAACCGATGTACTTGGACAACCTCCTGCGCAAAGACCACGCCCTGACCTCGTATGTGGCAGGCAGTCGCAATGGGTTGGTGAGTGCCGGAATAATCAAATAGATATATGAACGACGATATATCCGATTCCGCTTTTATGACATTAGAAGACGTGTCTTCCGAATGGCAGGATATTCGCCTCCTGCAGAGCCGCCGGCATAGTGTGCTCTATCGTGCCAAACGCTATGACCGCTGGTTCATACTCAAGGGGTTGCCCGCAGAGCAACAGCATCTTACAGATTGCCGGCGACTGCAGGAGAAAGAGTTCAGACTGGGCATACAACTGGTGCACCCGAACATTGTTGCCACCTATTCGTTGGAAGATATTCCCGGTTGCGGACGGTGTATCGTGTTGGAGGCTGTGGACGGACAAACCTTGGATAGTTGGCTGACTACCCGACCGGACAGACAGAAGCGCCTCCGTGCTATGATGCAACTGCTTGATGCGGTGGAGTATCTGCATGCACGGCAATTGGTGCACCATGACCTCAAACCGGGCAATATCCTCATCACGCACAATGGTGAGAACCTCAAACTCATTGACTTCGGGCTTTCCGATACCGATGACTCGGCATCTCCCACTCCCAACGATATACAGAGCGACTTCTGCCGCTTGGCAGACCTGATTGCGCTCTTCCGTGTGCATGGCAGCAAGCATATCATTGCTAAATGCCGGCAACGCAAATACCATAATATCAGCGCACTGCGCCGTGATATTGTGCTATACGGCAAGTGGTTGCATGTATTACCCGTTGTTGTAATAGTCACCATATTGCTTGGCTGTATAGGATGGCTCGGATATACTATACAGGAGCAAAAGGCTATGCAACAAGCTTTGGAACAGCAGAAACAGACAGTATTGGCGGATGTCAGTGCCTTGTGTGACCGTGAGGAAACACGGCTACACCAGATAGTCAACAGGGAGAAGTATCGGGAATTTGCTACTATGAACTTCTTCAAAAGCAGCAGATACGCTATTCTCCGTGATTCCTTGAATACCGTGTATCCACCTGATAACGTGATGCCAAACTATTTCTGCAATGCCACATTGGATAATTGGTACAACAACCTGCAATCCCAACTCTACGAACAATTCGCTCACATGCCGACTATGCAGGACGAACTCCGCGCAGGATACATCACCCCTGCGGAATACGACAGCCTTATGAACGCATATGCCATCCTGTGCAAATAACCGCTTTACATTATAAATAGTGTTACCGGGGATGCGGACGCCTCACGGGGTGCATCTCTCACGTCGTTGAATACGAATACGCATTTTTTGTGGCGCGTATGTAATTGTATCATCACACAATATCATATTGCGCAGCAACGTGATGATAAGGTTTGCAACAATACCAAACAAGGCGTGTCAAAACCGCTTGACACGCCTTGCATTTGGATACAATACCCTATTCCGTTGCTATTCTTTCAGTTCCTGTCCTTGGATGGTATATACCTTGCCATTGCGGAGGATATACACTTGACCGTCACGGATAATCTTCTTTGGAGCGGTGCTATCTTCTGCAAACACCTCATCTACAGCCGTAGTGGATATGAACAATGCTTTGAGCGTAACGTTCTCAACCACAGTAAACGAATACGGATTGTCTTTTATGCCATTGCTCCACTGTGTGAACTCATAACCGTTGTTGGCGATGGCTTCCAATGTGGCTAGCGTGCCATAGTCATATGCCCCAGCACCTGTTACCACGCCCTGCTGCGGATCGCAAGTGGCAGTAATGGAGTATTGTGGTATTTGTTCTGCAAACTCAGCCACAAAGGCGGTGTCCTGCACAACAGAAACGGTTCGCGGGTTGTCGGTATTTCCGTCATTCCATTGGGCAAAACGATAGCCCTTGTTGGCGATGGCTTCCAATGTAGCAAGCGTGCCATAGTCGTATGTGCCGGTGCCTGTTATCGTGCCTTGCTGCGGGTCGCAAGTGGCGGTAATGGTATATTGCGGTAATTGTTCTGCAAATTCAGCCACAAAGGCAGTGTCCTGTGTGACAAAAACGGTTCGCGGGTTGTCAGTGTTGCCGTCATTCCATTGTACAAAACGATAGCCCTCGTTGGCAACCGCCTTGAACACACTATTATCGAAGCAAGAGGGTTCTTGTGTGATTACGACAGAGCCCATATCTTCGTTTTGGGTGGTAACCGCCAATGAGTGATTGGGAATTTCAATATAGTTTTCGAAGTCACTCCATCTCCAAGTGGATTGATACGCATCTTTTGCCCCGCAAGGGACGCGGACGGGTATTGTATTAGGTACATATGCAAACACATTATCATCAGGATAATTATCATCGCACTCTGGTGGTGTTATGGCATGTGAAGTGATAGAAATAAGACCCGTGCAACCAGAGAAAGCACGCCCCCCAATGCTTGTTACGCTATTGCCAATAGTGATAGAAGTAAGACCTGTGCAACCATAGAAAGCATACCCTCCTATACTCGTTACACTATTGGGAATAGTAATA
Organism: uncultured Bacteroidales bacterium; assembly: GCA_934692905.1. Classification (GTDB taxonomy): domain Bacteria; phylum Bacteroidota; class Bacteroidia; order Bacteroidales; family Paludibacteraceae; genus Colicola. The sequence continues at coordinate 3,921 of CAKUUM010000002.1, read as the reverse complement.
GAGGTAAGGTCATCACAACCATAGAAAGCATAGTCTCCTATACTCGTTACGCTGTTGGGAATAACGGTTGTATTACATCCTTGTATCAGCGTATTGTTACGTGTTGCTATAATAGCATTGCAATTATCACGGCTATCGTATATGGTATTGCCACTTCCAACAACAATGGAGGTAAGACCATCGCAACTAGCGAAAGCACCCCCTTCAATACCTGTTACACCATCAAGGATAGTGACAGAGGTAAGACCTGTGCAACCGGCGAAAGCATTCTTTTCGATTATACCATTAGGGATAGTAACAGAGGATATGCGAGTCATTCTTTTGCATAGGTTTGTTGGAATGACCTCAACGGCATTACCAAAGGAGATGGATTTAATCCGATACCTGATATAACTGAAAGGATCATCCTTAAAATCATAGTACCCCTTCAACCGATCATATTCTTCAATAATAGATGCATACGATTTGACATTCCATATCACAGAATCAAGAGATGTGCAGCCTGAGAAAACTTCTTTTCCTATATTCTTCACATTGCTGCCAATACTGATAGAGGTTAGTTTTTTCATTCCGTAGCATAGGCGAGCAGGGATGGTATCCACAGCATCACCAAAGGAAAAGGAGGTAATCTTATCGCTGCTACTATAGAAAAGAGTGCGACCTATTACTTCACACGATCTTGCATTCCATGTCACCGAAGTAAGACCACTGCAATAAGAGAAGGCATAATCACCAATGCTTGTTACACTTTCGGGGATAGTGACAGAGGTAAGACCTGAGCAACCATCGAAAGCACATTCTCCAATGCTTGTTACACTTTCGGGGATAGTGACAGATGTAAGACCTGAGCAACCATCGAAAGCACGTTCTCCAATGCTTGTTACACTATTGCCAATAGTGATAGAGGTGAGACCTGTACAACCATCGAAAGCGTAGTCTCCTATACTCGTTACACTATTTGGAATAGTGATAGATGTAAGACCTGAGCAACCAGAGAAGGCATAATCACCAATGCTCGTTACACTATTTGGGATAGTAATAGATGATAGGTTTTTCATTCCTGAACATAGGTGTGCTGGAATGGTATCAACGGCATTGCCAAAGGAAAAGGAGGTAATCTTATCGCTGCTATCATAGAAAGGACGATCACTTATCTCACACGATATGGCATTCCATATTACAGAAGTAAAACCCGTACAGTTCTCGAAAGCACCCTTCCCTATACTTGTTACACTTTCGGGGATAGTGACAGAGGTAAGACCGGTGCAACCAGCGAAAGTACCCTTCCCAATGCTCGTTACACTCTCGGGGATAGTGACAGAGGTAAGATTAGGGCAATAATAGAAAGCAGAGTCTCCTATGCTATGTACATCATTACCAAGTATATATTCGGTTACTTGCGAGCCAAATATAGAACTTATAGTTTTATCACGGGTGCGATTTACACTCACAATAGTGTCGGAGTTAATCGAAACAGATTTGAGTCCTTTGCAACCCCAGAAAGCATATTTCCAAATGTTCATTACACCATTACCAATAGTAACTGCAGCAAGACTGGTGCAACCCCTAAAAACTTCACCTTCAATATACTGTACTCTATCAGGAATATCGATAGAGGTAAGACCGGTGCAACCATCGAATGCATTCCAGCAAATTCTCGTTACACTTCCAGGGATAGTGACAGACGTAAGACTTGTGCAACCGGAGAAAGCATAATCGCCAATTTGTGTTACATCTCCATCGAATGTGATTTTGCCTACACCATTCGAGAAAGTATGGTCGCATATATCTGCATCAAACCCCATTATATATATTCCATCGCGGTATTTATTTTGCGTTAAATTTAATTTCTCCGTTGCCGTATAGGTAATGACTTTGCCTGCATAGAGCGATGATAGTGTAGTCAATAGGACTACGAACAAAACATATAATTTCTTCATAACCATGAAATGTAATGTGATTTATTTTCTCTTCATTTCCTTGTATGCTTGGAGAATTAGTTCTCCGATGTGCTTTTGTTCTTCTTTGCAGATAGAACCAAAGGGTTTGTTCTGAGTTACGCCCAATATGACTAAGGCATCATGGTAATTGCCCTTGCGGATAACTACGGGGCGTTTGCGTGCTGTACCATTTTGGGTCTCGGTTATGACATATAATTCAGAGATGTCGGTAACAGGCAGTTTCTGCCAATACTTCTTGGCAATAGACGTAATGACGATGTCAGGTTGCAGTTGCCCCATCTGCTCTTTCCAATGGCAGATACCCTCTTGTGCGATAGTCTCTTGTTCTTTACGGGGCAGTTTGCTCCACGCCGGTGTTGTTGCGTAGGGGCTGCACAAGTCGGTATGGATAGCACGCCTGCCAGGATGGTCTTGTTCTCCCATTTTCTCGGGCAACTTACCTCCGTAGGAAGCACCTGCACCTTGCAGAACCCGCTCAAAATGGCAGAACCAATTATACGGGTGGTGCATAAAATACTCGTTCCACGCCTGTGGGTACGTAGCGGGATTTCCCACTATCGCACTCGGAAAACGGTATGAGACATCATAAACCGTATCGTTCTTATCCCGCTTAAACTCCATCTCGGACGGATTGAGCCCTACCGTAACGATGCGGATATCTGATTGTTCATACTCATTTCTGTTCCCGAACCAATCAATCGGGATAATACCATGAATCTTTGCCATAGGTTATTCATTTATTTGCCTACTCTTGGATGGGATTTTCGGCATGCTCCCAAAGTTTTTTATTCTTGCTTCTTATATATAAACGGCATAATGATTTGTTTTTTATTTTGTTACCCATACTTTGCTCGGGCTTTTCGGGGTACGCCGTGCGGGTATAATCGGGTTTGATATTCCATGCTGTTTGTTCAGACTGCAAAGGTACTGCTATTGGGGCGCACATACAAAGTCCTTTTTAGTCCTTTTGCGTTTCTCCTTTTCTCCATGTGGCAGTCCTGCTGTTGGCATACCACTATACAAAAAAAGAGCATAAGCATTTCTTGCTTACACTCTGAGGTCCTGAGATTACCTGTGATTACAAACAAGAAACACCTACGCTACAGCGCAGGCGTTCGATATTTGTTACCGTAATCACATGTACGAAATTTCTCAGGTTTCAGAGTGTAGTTACGAACAAATAGCAAACGCTATCATATTTATTTCCCGAAAGGAGCGGACTGCACGCCCGTAGTCCATTTTAGTCCTTTCGACGGCAAAGGTACAAGAAAAATTGCAGTTATGCAAATTTTTGTTGTAAAAAGTTACTGCGGAAGCGGCTTGTACTATCCTTTGTACTATCTTGTACTGTCCTATGCGCAAAACTGCCTTGGCATATTGCCCTTACGCATTGTGCTGTATTTGTCGGGCTAAGTGTATGTGATTAGTATGTGGTTAGTATGTGATTAGTATGAGATTAGTATGTGATTCAGCCGACCTTGTCGAGACATATTAACAGGTTTCTAATCTTCTCCACGCAAACAGATGAATAAATCTGTATAATATCAACGTCTGCATAAATCGTACCTTGTACATTTGTAAATCGTAAATACGTTGTATGTTTCAAAAAAAAGCAGTACCTTTGCCGCTGACAAAGTATGCAAATCAATTAAACCGAATACAACAATGAAGAATGAAGAATTGGACAAAGTAATGGCAATCGCCCAAACATGGACGCAGGAGCCATTCGATTTGGAGACGCGCGAGCAGGTCAAAGCGATGATGAACGCTGAGGACAAGACCGAACTCATAGATAGTTTCTACCGCACCTTGGAGTTCGGTACGGGCGGACTGCGTGGCATTATGGGCCCCGGTACCAACCGTATGAACAAATACATCGTAGCACAAGCCACGCAAGGCTATGCCAACTACCTGCTCAAGGTGCAAGCCGAAAACGGCTTCGACCAAATGCAGAACGGGC
>CAKUUM010000001.1 GCA_934692905.1 uncultured Bacteroidales bacterium | reverse complement strand
GGCAGGTCTTTGTAACTGCGGGGGCTGTTCTTGTAGATAGCACAGTGGTGGGGGCAGTTCATCGGCTTGAGCAGATAGACCTCGCCCTCCTCGGGAGTGGTGATAGGCTGGAACGAGTCCTTGCCATAATGATCCCAGTGCCCGGAAGTAACATACAACTGCTTGCTACCGATATGCGGGGTGATAACCTGCTGGTAGCCATAGCGTTTCTGAATCTTCTTGAGGAAATCCTCGAGACGCAGACGCAATGCCGTACCTTTGGGCAGCCAGATAGGCAGACCCTTGCCCACCATATCGGAGAACATAAAGAGTTCCAACTCCTTGCCGATCTTGCGGTGGTCACGTTTCTTGGCTTCTTCGAGAAGAGCCAGATACTCGTCCAACATAGCCTTTTTCGGGAACGAGATACCGTAGATACGGGTCATCATCGGACGTTTCTCGTCGCCACGCCAATAGGCAGCCGCGCAACTGAGCACTTTGACCGCCTTGATAGGCTCGGTAGAGAGGAGGTGCGGACCTTTGCAAAGGTCGGTGAACGCACCTTGCGTATAAGTGGTGATATGTCCGTCCTCGAGGTCGGAGATGAGTTCGCACTTGTAGATCTGTCCTTTGTCGCCGAACTCTTTGAGCGCATCCGCCTTGGAGATACTATTCTTGACGAGGTGCTCTTTGCGGTTGCGCAGTTCCATCATCTTCTGCTCAATAGCGGGAAAATCACTTTCTTTGATAGTCTGCCCTTCGGCGGGATAGACATCGTAGTAGAAACCGTTTTCAATAGCGGGACCGATACCGAACTGGATACCCGGGTACAACTCCTGCAGTGCCTCTGCCATCAAGTGGCTCGAGGTGTGCCAGAAAGCGTGCTTTGCCTCGGCGTCATCCCATTTGTGGAGACGGATTTGGCTGTCTTCGGTGAGAGGTGTATTGAGTTCGACAATACTCCACCCTTCGCCCTGCTCCTCAATGGTCTCGGGTTTGTTCGTAATAGGTTTGATACTAGCCACAAGGATGTCTTGCGCCAAACGACTGCTGATACTCTCAGCCACTTGGAGCGGTGTGATACCGCTCTCATACTCGCGGACACTACCGTCCGGGAACGAAATTTTAATCATAATAAACGTACAAATGTTTACGGCTCGGAGCGCACAAATGCCCTTTCGCCAATTCGGGGACAAAGGTACTGCTTTTTTGCGAGATGTGCAAGAGGGCAGTCCTGCGCGCCGGGTGTACCCGACACGGCAGGCATAATGTACCTACAAGATACCTATATGGTCGGCGGAATCACATACTAATCACATACTAATCACATACTAATCACATACACTTACCCCGACAAGTACACGAGAAGAGGGTGGTGATGGAAAAAGGGAAAAAGTATGGAGGAAAAAAGATGACGGGAAAAGAGAAAAGGGCAGAAAAAGAAAAAAGCCGTCTCGCGACGGCTATTTTTCCACGGTATTAGTCTGTTTGATTTTTAAGGTACAAAAAAGATTGTGTCGATTACTTCTTTTTACGGCTGCAAAATTACTGCTTTTCAAGCACCCTCACAATAGCAATTTTTATGTTGTGTAACACGTTTTTTGCTGTCTTTTTGCAATAACGTGTTGTACAGCATGTTTTGTGACACTTTTCTATACAAAAGGTGGTTTTGGTGTGTGCCTTTCCCCGTTCTGCAACCTCTAAATTGTGAATATCCGCTTTGACAATAACAAAACGAAAGGGAGTCCGCTTTACCTCTTCTCCAATTCGATGACTTCCAAATCGCGAATGTCCGCCTTGTCGATGACAAAACGTAAGAGAGTTTGCACGGTTTGCCACCCCTGCTTGCCTGCCGCGCCCGGGTTCATGGCGAGGAAACCCCATTGGCGGTCGTACTGCACCTTTAATATATGGCTGTGCCCGCAGACGAAGAGTTGGATATGGCGGTTGGGGTCGGGGTCCGTCTGACTCTTGCGGAACATGGGGAGCAGCCACGGGTTGTACTTGCCCGGGTAGCCGCCGATGTGAGTCATGAGGACGTTGACGTCCTCCACGCGGAAACGGTAGAATTCGGAAAGTGAGTAACGCACGTCGCCCGAGTCCATGTTGCCATAGACTGCGCGTGTGGGACGGAACTCGCGCAGGGCTTGGAGCACCTCGGTGCTACCGATGTCGCCCGCATGCCAAATCTCGTCCACCTCGCTGAAGTGCTCAAAAACACGCGGGTCGAGCAGTCCGTGGGTATCGCTGAGTAGTCCGATTCGGGTCATGTGCGGGGGAGGTTATTTTTGGGTGACACGGTCTATGATGCAGATACTGAGCAGGATAGCGGCAAGGGCTACGGAGAGGAAGAAGAGGACATCGCGCAGGTCGATGACGCCGCGCGAGATGCTGCGGTAGTGGCTCTGAAGCGTGAGCCAAAAGAGTGTGAAATTGGCGACGGCGCCTATGATGAAAGCCAATAGTTGGCTTTGCGTGAGTGTGCTTGACAGCAGTCCGATGCCCGTGAATGCCGCGCTGAGCAACACCAGCCCCAGCATGGAGCCGATGAATTGTCCGCCGTCGATATTGCCGATGGGCTCCGCCATGTAGAACACAATGAAATAGTGCACCACCGTGGGGAGTAACGCTATGATTGTCAGCAGCCAAGCCGCCAAATACTTGCTCGTGACGATGCGCCACAGGGGTATGGGTTGGGCACGCAGAAGCAGCCACGTGCCGTTGCGCCGCTCCTCAGAAAAAAGGCGCATAGTGAGGGCGGGGCAGAGCAACATCAGCAGCCACGGGGAGAGTTGAAAGAGCCCGTCCACCTGTGCGTAGCCCGACTCGATGACATTCCATTGTCCCGGGATGGCCCACAGGAAAAGGCTGATAGCCAACAAGTAAAGCCCAATCACGATGTACGCGATGGGGGTGGAGAAGTAGTATGTGAGTTCTTTGCGAAACACGCGGGTATGCCTTTAACACCACATTTGCCGGTCTGCAAAATGCTGATTTGCCGCCCGAACAACTGCGGCACAAAGGTACACTAATTTTCTGATATGTGCAATTTGTGGCGGATTTTATGGAGGTTTGTGACCTTATATATTGTATTATTCGCGGATTTTGTGTATCTTTGCGGGCTAAATTGGGCGTAGAGCCCGCAGATGTTACGACCATGAGAGAGGTTACATTGCAGACGAAACTGACTGTGTGTCAGGAGAATGAACTCAACGAGCAGCAACGCCGTTTGGTGGAGATTGCCAAACAAAAGACGCAAGATGCATATGCTCCGTACTCGCATTTCCATGTGGGTGCAGCGGCATTACTGGCTGACGGACAGATAGTTACGGGTACCAATCAGGAGAATGCCGCGTACCCGAGCGGGCTGTGTGCGGAGCGCACCACGCTGTTTGCCGCCAATGCCAATCACCCGAAGACGCCTGTGGTGGCGTTGGCAATCGCCAGTTTTACGGACGGGCATTTCACGCAAGACGCCTCCAGCCCCTGCGGGGCGTGCCGGCAGGTGATGCTGGAGGCGGAACACCGCTTCGGGCAGCCGATGGAGGTCATTCTCTACGGCGAGCGCGAGTGCCATATTTTCCACAGCGCATCGGATTTGCTGCCGCTGAATTTCGTGTCCGACAACCTGAAAGGCTAAGCCTCAAGGCGTCGGGGGACTATAAGAGATAAAAGGGTGATGCTGCGCATTTTCCATTGAATATCTGTTGTTTATCGCGTGCGAATCATCAAGAAAATAGACCTTTACCTCATCAGGAACTTCCTCGGGTTGTTCTTGGCGACGTTTATGATTTGTATCTTCATTCTGCTGATGCAGTTTGTGTGGATGCATGTCAATGACTTGGTCGGCAAGGGAGTGGAAGTCAGTGTGTTAGCCGAGTTTTTCGTCTATGCCGTGGCGTCGGTGGTGCCGCTGGCATTGCCGTTGGCTATATTGCTGGCATCGCTGATTTCGTTTGGCAATTTAGGCGAGAAGTTCGAACTCACAGCCATGAAGGCGGCGGGTATCAGCCTGTTCCGCATCATGCGCCCGCTGACGATTTGCATTGCGTTTATCTGTGTGGGGGCGTTCTATTTCTCCAACAATATTCTGCCTGTCACGCAGGTCAAACTATGGACGCTTATCTTCTCGCTCAGGCAGAAATCGCCCGAATTGGACATTCCGCAGGGCGAGTTCTACGACGGCATTGACGGCTACAATATATACGTCCGCCACAAGGAGCCGCGCACCGGAATGCTCTATGACCTGATGATTTACGACTACTCGGACGGTTTCCAGAATGCCACCGTGATGGTCGCCGACTCGGGCAAGATATTCTTCACCGACGACAAGAAATACCTCCTGCTGAAACTCTACTGCGGCGAGTCTTTCGAGAACCTCGACCGTCAGCAGCAGCGTGCCACACGCTCGGAACAGAGTGTGCCTTACCGCCGGGAATCTTTCTCGGAGAAGCAACTGCTCATTGATTTTGACACAGAGTTCAACCGCTACAACGAGGATATTCTTGCCGACCAACATGTCTCCAAAGATGTGCGTCAGTTAGTGCAGTCCATTGATTCTGTGCAGGTTCTGGCGCACAGTCGCAGTCAGGAACAGAGCAAGAGTATGGTCGAGACGCGCTATTTCGGGCGGGAACGCAAGTCCGGCAGGCAGATAGATGCCGCACCCGTTGCACAAACCGTGGAGCGTGTGTACGATGTGGATTCGCTGTATGCCCATTTCACCATCGATGAGCGTTGCCGCGCCCTCTCCACAGCCCTCGAGAAAGCCAAGGCGCAGCGTGACCAGATAGACTACAACGCCCTGATGCTGGATGATTATCAGCGTTATATGCGCAAGCACGAGATAGAACTGCACCGCAAGTTCACACTGGCATTCGCCTGCCTCATCTTCTTTTTTATAGGCGCGCCGTTGGGTGCCATCACCCGCAAGGGTGGATTGGGCGCGCCGGTGGTCATCTCGGTGGTGATGTTCATCATCTACTACATCATCGACAACACGGGCTACAAGATGGCGCGCGAAGCCCTCTGGCCGTGTTGGACAGGCATGTGGCTCAGTTCGTTTGTGCTGCTGCCCATCGGCATTTTCCTCACCTACAAAGCCGCCACCGACTCCGCCCTCTTCAACCCCGAGGCGTGGCTCAAAATCTGGGACAAACTGAAACTAAATACCAAACAGATATGGATACAATTGAACAAGCGATTCGCGACATCCGCGAAGGCAAATTCGTAATTGTCGTGGACGACGAAGACCGCGAAAACGAGGGCGACTTCATCATCGCAGCCGAGAAAATAACCCCCGAGAAGGTGAACTTTATGCTCCAGCACGGGCGTGGTGTGCTTTGCGCGCCGCTCACCGAGAAGCGCTGTGCCGAACTCGACCTCACTCATCAGGTAGCGAACAACACCTCGATGCTCGGCACGCCGTTCACCGTCACGGTGGACAAGTTGGAGGGTTGCACCACGGGCGTCAGCACGGCAGACCGAGCGGCTACCATTCGCGCACTCGCCGACCCTGCGTCCACACCCACCACGTTTGGCCGCCCGGGACATATCAACCCCCTCTATGCGCGTGAGCGCGGAGTGCTGCAACGTGCGGGACACACCGAGGCTGCTGTCGATTTGGCACGTCTGGCAGGGCTGCAACCCGCCGCCGCACTCATAGAAATCATGAACGAGGACGGTACCATGGCACGTCTTCCTCAGTTGGAGAAAGTCGCTGAGCAATACGGACTTAGCCTTATCTCTATCAAAGACCTTATCGCCTATCGCCTCAGCATGGCGGGGCTCACGGCTGCCACACCCGACAACCACGCCCCCGAGAGCGTGCTCGTGGAGCGCGGCGAGACCGTCTTTCTCCCCACCGAATACGGCGAATTCATGCTCACGCCCTTCCGCCAACTCAACACGGGACTGGAGCACATCGTCCTCGTCAAGGGCACTTGGGAGCCCGACGAACCCGTCCTCTGCCGTGTCCACTCGTCGTGCATGACGGGCGACATCTTCGGCTCGAAGCGTTGCGAGTGCGGCGAGCAACTCCACCGCGCCATGCAGATGATTGAGCAGGAGGGCAAGGGTATCCTCGTCTATATGAATCAGGAGGGGCGCGGCATCGGTCTGATGAACAAAATCCGCGCCTACAAACTCCAAGAGCAGGGTGACGACACCGTGGACGCCAACATCCATCTCGGTTTCCAACCCGACGAACGCGACTACGGCGTGGGCGCGCAGATTCTCCGACAAATGGGCGCAAAAAGGCTCCGTTTGCTGACAAACAACCCTATCAAACGTGTCGGACTCGAGAGTTATGGCATAGAAATTGTAGAGAATATACCAATAGAGATTGCTCCGAATCCCTACAATCTCCGCTACATGCGGACAAAAAAGGAGAAAATGCATCATAACTTAAAACTTGTATGAGTATGAAAACGAGAATGTTCCTTTTATCCATCGGGCTTTTGCTCTCCACCCTCTGGGGGCGCGCCGATGAGACCGTCACGGTCACCGCTACTTCCACGGATATATCAGAAAACCTCGACTTGAAGACGGTGGCAACGCTGTTCGGGCAAGCCAAAGACCTCGAACAGTTCGAACAGATGCTCAACAACCCCGACTCTGCCTTCTCCAACCTCGACCTCAACGGCGACGGGCAGGTGGACTACCTGCGTGTCATTGAGACCGCTGACGGCAGCCGCCACCTCGTGGTCATTCAGGCGGTGCTGGCAAAGGACGTCTATCAGGACGTAGCCTCCATTTTTGTGGAGAAAGACCCTGAGACACAGAGCGTTACCGTGCAGGTCATCGGCGATGAGTACATCTATGGCACCAACTATATCATCGAGCCCGTCTATGTCTATCGCCCCTACATCTACGATTGGTTCTGGGGCCCCGACTGGGTGTGCTGGTACTCGCCTTACTACTGGGACTACTGGCCCGGCTGGTGGCACCCCTACTACTGCGTCGCACCTTATATATATTGGGACCACTGCTATTGGCATCACCACTGGCACCCCATCTGCTCCTATCGCACGGGACACCACCCGCACGACCACTATCGTCCTATGTATGAGCCTGTTAGCCGCTCCGACTATGCTGCACGTCACCCGGAACGCTCGTTCTCTACGCGCAATGCCGCTCGTGGGGCTACCAACGCCCGTGCTTTCGAAGCGGAACATCGTGCCTCCACGCGCTCGGTTGCCGCACAGGGGGCTTCCTCACGCAGTGCCGTAGCGGGCGCAACTACCCGCAATGCATCTGCACAGGGTGCCGCATCGCGCTCCTTCGGCAGCAGCAATATCCGCACAAGCAGTGCCGCTTCCACCCGCAGTACATCGGCTTCTTCGCGCAGTACAGCCTCATCGCCTTCGCGCAGCAACAGTAGTGCCTCTGTTACTACCCGCACGGCTTCCACGCCTTCGCGTACGGCTGCTACAGCCTCTTCGCGCACGGCAGGTACCGCTACCTCTCGCAGTAGCGTAGCCGCCCCAACGCGCTCATCATCAGGCACTTCGGCTACACGCACCACATCTACGACGACCACCCGCTCCTCCTACCAGAGCACACCTTCACGCTCTTCGAGTAGCACCTCGGCAACGCCCTCGCGCTCGTACAACAGCAGTTCGTCGCGTTCCTACAACAGCAGCAGTGCAGGCTCATACAGCAGCCCCTCCCGCTCGTCGGGAAGCACCATGCGTTCCTCATCATCGGGCAGTGGCATGCGCTCTTCGGGCGGCTCCTATTCCGGTGGCTCCCGCTCCGGCGGAGGAGGTTCCTCCTCGCGTTCCACACGCAGATAAATACACGGATATAGATTCCATAAAGGGAACTGCTTGACATCTTCAAGCGGTTCTCTTTTTGTGTTGCCGGTTGTTCATCGCCCATTGCGCATTACGCATTGCGAATTGCGCATTGTTTCTCGTGTATTTGTCGGGGTAAGTGTATGTGATTAGTATGTGGTTAGTATGTGATTAGTATGTTATTAGTATGTGATTCTGCCGACCTTGTAGGGACGATATGGGGACTATATTTGTACCCCGATTTGTATTTCCCGAAAAAAAATACTATCTTTGCGCCCTGAATGAATATCAACTATAAATTGACTAATACATGAAAGGAATTATCTTGGCAGGCGGTAGCGCAACACGTTTGTATCCGCTGAGCAAATCCATCAGCAAGCAAATCATGCCGGTGTACGACAAACCCATGATTTACTATCCGTTGTCCACGCTCATGTTGGCGGGGATTCGCGAAGTGCTCATCATCTCCACGCCGCGCGATCTGCCGATGTTCCGCGAATTATTGGGCGACGGCAGCAGAATTGGCATGCATTTTGATTACAAGATACAGGAGGTCCCCAACGGCCTGGCGCAGGCTTTTGTGCTTGGCAAGGAGTTCCTCAACGGCGAGCCCGGCTGTCTGATATTGGGCGACAACCTGTTCTACGGGCAGCATTTCGGCAAGATGCTCCGCGAGGCGGTGGAACTGGTATCGGGCGGCAAACGGGGCGCATGTATCTTCGGCTACGAGGTGCAGGACCCCACGGCGTACGGCGTGGCGGAGTTCGACAAGGACGGCAAGGTCCTCTCGCTGGAGGAGAAGCCCAAGCACCCGAAGAGCAACTACGCCATTCCGGGACTCTATTTCTACGACGCCACGGTATGCGACAAGGCGGCTCTGCTGCAGCCCAGCGCACGCGGCGAGTACGAGATAACTGACCTCAACAAGGTGTATCTGACCGAGGGCACGCTGCAAGTCAAGTTGTTCGGGCGCGGCTTCGCATGGCTCGACACGGGCAACTGCGACAGTCTCCTCGACGCGGGCAACTTCATTGCCACCATCCAGAACCGGCAGGGCTTCTATGTCAGTTGCATTGAGGAGATTGCGTGGCGCAACGGCTGGATTGACAGCGACCAACTGCGCCACCTCGGCGAGGAACTGAGCAAGACCTCCTACGGGCAGTACCTCATTCATCTCGCGAACAAGGCGAAGTAGCCAATTAAAAATGAAGAATTAAGAGTGAAGAATTGCATGTTGCGGCTGCAAAATTGGGCATACAAATGCCGCCCATATATATATAAGGTCAGGGAAAGGTCTGGGAAACCGCAGGGAGTGGTCTGCCTGTTGCTCATTCTCCTGTGGGCAGGTTGCGCCAAGCAGCCCCAGCCCGTCCGCCATCTCCACGACAAGCAGGAGCCGGACTCCGCGATGATGGCGCAGATGCGGTTCAACATGCACATGGCAGACGCTGCCGACCGTGCCTGCCAGCAGGCGGTGGGTGCCGACAGTCTCCGCTACACGCTCGACGATTTTGGCTTCTGGTATGCCAAGACCCTGCGCACCACCGGCGACACCCTGCGCACGGGGCAACAACTGACTATCCACCTCGTAATGAGTGAGTTAGACGGCAAGACCATCGCCGATGTGCAGGACCTCTTCACCATCGGCTCGGGCGACCTGCCGACCGCCATCAACCGTTCCCTCACGCAGATGTGCATGGGCGAGCAGATGACCATCATCGCCCCGTGGTACACCGCCTACGGCATCGAGGGCACCGCGCTCATCAAGCCCTACACCAACCTCCGAATTATCCTAACCACCCAACCATAAATGACTGCTAAACATCTCATCATAAGCTTGTTAGCCATCGCGGCACTCACGGCGTGCAACGACAGCACGTCCTACTCCAACCAACTCAAGGAGGAGGAGACGCTCATCAGCAACTTCATCACCCGCCAAGGGCTGACCATCGTGGACACAGAGCCCGAGCAGTGGGGCGAGAAGGTCTATTGGAAGGTACCCGACTACGACAACTTCTATTTCCACCTCGTCACCGCGGGCGACACCGCCACGGCGGAGGTCGAGACCAACGACCTCATCAACCTCCGCTATACGCGCTACACCCTTGAGGCGTACGCCGACACCTTGCGGATGTGGACCACCGACGACTCCGCCTATCCCGTCCAGTTCAAGTACTGGACCTCTGACAACAACGCCTGCACAGGCTGGCAGGTCGCCGTCAAGTACATGAAACATTCGGGCGCGCAGTGCAAAATCATCTGCCCCAGCAAACTTGGCTTCGACACCGAGAACAGCAGCGTCATCCCCTACGGCTACGACATGAAAATCCAGATAAAGCGGTACTAATCCCTGCTCTCTAACCCCTAACGTCTAACCTCTAACCTCTAAAAATATGTCATTAGTAAAAAGTATCTCGGGCATCCGCGGCACCATCGGCGGACCCGTAGGAGAGGGGCTTGACCCCGTCAACATCGTCCGGTTCACAGCAGCCTACGCCACCCAGCGCCGCCGCATGCTGCCCGACAACCGCACCATCGTCGTGGGGCGTGACGCACGTCTCTCCGGCGAGATGGTGGACCTCCTCGTCACCGGCACGCTCATCGGCATGGGCTACAACGTCACCAATATAGGTCTCGCCACCACCCCCACCACCGAACTGGCGGTCATCGGCGAGCACGCAGCGGGCGGTATCATACTCACCGCCAGCCACAACCCCAAGCAGTGGAACGCCCTCAAACTGCTCAACGAGCATGGCGAGTTCCTCACCGACCGCGAAGGCAAAGAGGTGCTCTCCATCGCCGAGCGTGAGGATTTCACTTTCGCCGAGGTGGACGACCTCGGGCACATCACCCGCAAGGACTACCTCCCCTACCATATTCAGAATGTCATGGGGCTCCAACTCGTGGACAAAGCCGCCATCGAGGCGCGCAACTACACGGTAGCCATCGACTGTGTCAACTCCGTCGGCGGACTGGCAATACCGGCCATCCTCGAGGCACTCGGTGTCAAGAACATCATCCGCCTCAACTGCGAGCCGACCGGGCACTTCGCCCATAACCCCGAACCCATACCCCAGAACCTGACCCAAATCAGCGACCTCATGCGCGAAGGCAAGGCGGATGTCGGTTTCGTTGTGGACCCTGACGTGGACCGTCTGGCAATCATCTGCGAGAACGGCGAGATGTTTGGCGAGGAGTACACCCTCGTCAGCGTGGCGGACTACGTCCTCAGCCACACCCCGGGCAACACCGTCAGCAACATGTCCTCCACCCGCGCCCTGAGCGATGTCACCCGTCTGCACGGCGGCGAGTATTCCGCCAGCGCGGTAGGCGAAGTCAACGTCACCACCGAGATGAAGCGCACCCACGCGGTCATCGGTGGCGAAGGCAACGGAGGTGTCATCTATCCCGCCAGCCACTACGGACGCGATGCACTTGTGGGCATCGCCCTCTTCCTCAGCAGTCTGGCACAGAAGGGTTGCAAGGTCAGCGAACTGCGGGCAACGTTCCCCAACTACTGCATCTCCAAGAACCGTATCGAACTCACTCCCGACATCAACGTCGATGCCGTCCTCGCGCACGCCAAGGAGGTCTTCCGCAACGAGCGTCTCAACGACCGCGACGGTGTCAAGATTGACTTCGCCGACGGCTGGGTGCATCTCCGCAAGAGCAACACCGAACCCATCATCCGCGTCTATTCCGAGGCGGCTACCATGGAGGAGGCGGACGCCTTAGCGCAGAAAGTGATAAAAACTATTAACGGCTAATCGCCCAGATAGTCTCCCGTCCCCCTCGTGTCAAACAGCAAGGGATACGCAAGGGATAGACAACCCTTACACTCCCTTTCCGCACCCCCGCCGCGATGAATATATTAACATCCATTATACATCCGCAATAGGCATCCGATGAGGTTTTAATGGTTCTTTAATGGGCTGCATGGAGAATTTCACAGGTTTTCGGTGGTGCCCCTCAATGGATTAACGGTTAATTAACGGCAATTAACGGAGAATTGTCATCACCTTTTTAATGATTCTTTAATGGGCATTAATGGAGATTTCACAGATAGCATGGAGGGCTTTGCAATTAATGGTTAATTACATGGTAATTAATGTTTTATTCCACTGCCATTGAGTGAAAATTAATGGTTAATTACACGGTAATTAATGTTTTATCCCGCTGCCATTGAGCGGAAATTATATGTTTATCATCCCTTTGCGGATAATTATGTTTTGATTTATGGAGATACTCGTGACCAACGACGACGGCTGGGGCAGCAAGGGCATTGTCACCTTGGTGCGCCTTATGACGCAACTCGGGCACGTCACCGTCTTGGCGCCCGAAGACCCGCAGAGCGGCAAGGGCAACGCCATCTCGGTGCAGCAGCACCTCTACCTCCGACCGTTGGTCAACGACCGCTGGGGCGAGGAGGACTGGCAGCGCAGCGTGAGCGTCTATACCACCAACGGTACCCCCAGCGACTGCATCAAACTCGCACTCAACGTCCTCTTCGAGGGCGATGACAAGCGCATCGACCTTGTTGCGAGCGGCATCAACCACGGTTCCAACGCCGCCGTCAATGTCATCTACTCGGGCACCATGGGGGCGTGCTTTGTCGCCGCGGAACACGGCATACCCGCCATCGGATTCTCGCTCTGCGAACACGGACCCGAACCCGATTTCTCGCACTTCGAACCGTATATCATCGAGATTGCCCGCAACCTCACGCAGGAACCCATGCCTTATGGCGTCTGCTACAATGTCAATGCCCCCATGGGCGAGATACAGGGCGTGCGCTGGGCACGTCAGGCGATGGGGCACTGGGAGCGCGAGATGGAGGAGCGCATCGACGAGTATGGCGACAAATACTACTGGCTGGTCGGCACTTTCGTCAACCACGAGCCTGACGCAGAGGACACCGACGAGTGGGCGCTCGCGCACGGATACATCAGCATTCAACCTTGTACCATAGACAGAACCGACCACGAGCAGATTTGATAGATACTGGATAGGAGTCCTTATAGGTCTCATACTGCCGGCGGCATTTGGTGCTGCCTATATCGACCATTTCAACTTGTGGTACACATTCTCCGTCTTTGACTTCAAGGTCATGGGCAGTATCTGGAACCGACTCTTGCAGGTGTGTGTCTTTCCCGATTTGGCACTTATCTTTGTCTTCTACACCACCGACACGTGGCGTCTTAGCAAAGGGGTCCTTCTCGGTGCCTTACCCTACATCCTTGCCTGCGTCGCCACCCTGCTGTAGATGTTGTATATATAGTCAAGAGACATGGTTATGCATTGTGGAGACGACGCGTCCCGCGTCGTCATCACAAGACAGCCAACCCTGTCCCACGCGATAGTGCTATACTACGAATTAATGGTTAATTATATGGTAATTAATGTTCTATCACATAGTCATTTAGTGGAAATTAATGGTTAATTACATGGTAATTATATGTTCATTTGTTTTTAACGAACTTTAATGGAGAACTCATGCCGCAAATTAACGGTTAATTCACGGAGATTAACGGAGAACCTGTCACACGGTCATTAACGTAGATATATGAAGTATTTTGTCATAGCTGGCGAAGCGTCCGGCGACCTGCACGCCGCCAACCTGATGCGTTCTTTGTCCATGGAGGACAAGGATGCGTCTTTCGTGGGCTTGGGTGGCGACAAGATGCGGGCAGCGGGCTGTGACATACGTGTGGACTATCGCGATATGGCGTATATGGGAGTCGTGGCGGTCCTCGCCAACCTGCCCAAGATTCGCCGTAATTTCCGCATAGCACGTGCCGCCCTTATGGAGACGCGCCCTGACGTACTCATACTGATAGACTACCCGTCGTTTAATTTGCGCATGGCTGCCTTTTGCCGTAAGCACCTGCCGGCGACCCGTATTGTTTACTATATCCCGCCGAAGGTCTGGGCATGGAAATCGTGGCGTGTCCACCGCATAGCCCGATACGCCGACGATGTACTGGGTATCTTCCCCTTCGAACCTGCCTTCTACGCCCGCTACGGCTACTCATGCCAATACGTCGGCAACCCCACCGCCGACTGCATCCGCGCCTGGCAACAATCTCATCAAGCAGAAAGGACAAATAACGAAATCGAAAAAACAGATTTGTCAGCAGACCATCCCACCCGTGTGGCATCTCGATACTATTCCCCCTCTCTGAGGGGGGCAGGGGGAGCCCCACCCCCCACAAAAGGAGAGGAAAAGGAGGTCGTCGCTTTATTGCCGGGCTCCCGCCCCTCCGAGATACGCCATTGCCTACCGACCATGTTGGAGGCAGCCCGCCGTGTCGCGGGCACGGATTACCGTATCGTAGTGGCTGCCGCACCTGGGATAGACGATTCCTTTTACGCGCCCTATCTCTGCGGCGAGACACTGACGCGCGACACCTATACCTTGGTCTCCTCCGCTCGCGCCGCTGTCGTCAATTCGGGCACGGCTACATTGGAGACTGCGCTGCTCGGCTGCCCGCAAACGGCGGTCTATTATATTGCCTGCAGCCGCTGGTTGGAATGGCTGATACGTCCTGTATTGTTCCGCACCAAGTACTTCACCTTGGTGAACATCATCCCGCAGCAGGAGGTCATACAGGAACTGATTGCCTCACGCTTCTCCGTCAGCAACGTAGAGCACGAACTCCAGCGTCTCCTCACCGACGAACACTACCGCCATACCATGCTCACCCGCTACCACCACCTCTCCCATCTCCTCGGCTCCCGCCCCGCCGCCCACACCGCCACCCACATCATCTGCCACAGGCAAGGGTAAGAACGTTCAGGCTTGTCAGATATTTACGTTTCTTGGTTGGGGAATATTCGTTTTGGTGAATAAGCATTTGGCAAACTGGAAGAAATATAATCAACAAAAATAAAAAAGATATGAGAAAAACGATTTTATTACGATGTTGTCTGTTTATGGCACTCTTGTGTGCCACGACCGTCAGGGCAGACAAATTGGTAGTTGAGCACCGTTATTTTGGTGCCGACCGAATGGAAGACATTGCCGCTATCGGCAAATGGGTCTTCGTGGACGACCGTATCCGACTGATTGACCATGAGGGTTATCTGTTGGGAGAAGAGTATATGGAAAACATTATCAAAATCACCTTCTCCAACACCCCGCCCGTGCCCACCGCTACAGACGACGCACAGCCCGGCACAGTCATCGTCTATCCCAACCCCACGCACGAGGTGCTCTGCGTACAGGGCATTCCCGACGATGCCACGCTGCGTGTCTATTCCACCACAGGGCAGTTGCTCACCACGGCACAAGGGACACAAATCAATGTCAGTCAGTTGCCGCAAGGCACATATCTGCTGCAGATAGGGACACAGGTAATGAGATTTATCAAGGAGTAGAGTAATAACATGAAACAAATAACAATATGAAAAGAATTATTCTTTTGGCGACAATGATTGTCGCCACCCTGTTGAGCGTTAATGCTCAACGTCGTATGCAGGTATGGGAGGGTAACACCTATACCCAATACTTCACCACGGATGTAGATAGCGTTACCTTCTTGCAGTTTCCCGATGGTATTCTCAACGAGTGCGAAGAGATACACGACACCATCATCAAGACCGTAACGGTGCACGATACTATCACAAAGATAATCACCGTACGTGATACCATTACCCAAATTATCAAGGACACGGTGTATATTCAGTATTGCCCCGACACCGTATCGGACAAACCACTTGCAGGTGCATTTTCTGTGAGCGCGGATAAGCAAGTGCGTTTCTCTCGTGGCAATCTTCAATACACGCAAAGTACACAGACATGGTCGTTTGCTGAGCATCAATATGATATGATTGGCGATGCAAATGTAAATGGTAGTGGCTTGGCGGACATAATTGACTTGTTTGGTTGGAGTGGTAGTACTGCTACAGCCAAGTGGGGTATTGGTACATCACAGTCCAATTCTGATTATAGTGGTGACTTCGTGGATTGGGGTAAGAACATTGGTGATGGCAACACATGGTACACACTGACTAATGACGAATGGTACTACCTGCGTTGGAATCGTGCTAATGCGAATGATTTGGTAGGTGTGGCACGTATAGCCCTCAATGCGGATAGTACTGAGTATGCGAATGGTCTTATCCTACTCCCTGATACATGGACATGTCCTGCTGGTGTAACCTTCAAGTCGGGCTTCTCTGATACGCACAGCGTTCGGGCGTATGCTGACTACCAGACTTTCACTCTTGCTGATTGGCAGAAGTTGGAAGCCGCAGGCGCAGTTTTCTTGCCTGCTTCGGGCCGCCGCCTCGGGTCGTATGCGAACAGTGTGCAGGGCTACGGCAGCTACTGGTCTGCTACGCCTTTCGTCTCGGACTACGCGGACGTATTCTGCTTCTTCTCGAGCGAAGCGAACGCGGGCCACAGTTGGCATCGCGACACCGGGCAAGCAGTCCGTCTTGTTCAAGATTTAGATTAAACAATAGTAGCAGACATCCCGTAAGGGTGGCTGCTACGTTGGGCGGATACTGCTCTTCACTGCTTGCCCCTCGATGGGGCAAGCAGTGAAGTCGGCGGGACATCGTCCCTATATGACAAAGCATTATATATAAAGTATAGAGAGGGTGTGCACATAGGTGTAGCCGGAGTACCATATCGCTCGGAGGAGTCGTGTGGTAGTGTGCATAGATAAATCAGTAGCCCGCGCTGAGGAAGTACTCGGCGTTTGTATGCCAAAATACAGCCCTCAGGGCTGTTGAGACGCTCCATAAGGTAGTCTCTTTCGGAAAATATATTCCCCTTATGGTGTAAGGAGCGGCTACTACTTTGTGTTTTCTTGCCTGCTTCGGGCAACCGCAACGGGTCGAATGTGAACAATGTGCAGAACAACGGCAACTACTGGTCTTTCTGACATCTTTCATGCTTGTACTTGTATGGTGCGATAATCTGCCAAAACAAGATGAAGCATCCTTTCCAATGGCAGATACAAAAAAACTGCCTGAGACAGGTTTTGTCAGGCAGTCTTTTTTATTTAATACAGCCTATTATCCGAGCATGGAGAGCAGGATACCTGCTGCTACAGCGGAACCGATGACACCGGCAACATTCGGACCCATGGCGTGCATGAGCAGGAAGTTGGTCGGGTCTGCTTTTTGCCCCTCTATTTGGCTGACACGGGCTGCCATAGGCACTGCACTAACACCAGCCGAACCGATGAGCGGGTTGATTTTCTCTTTCGAGAAGAGGTTCATCAACTTAGCCAGCAACACACCACCTGCGGTACTCAGGCTGAATGCCACAATACCCATACAGAGGATAGCAATCGTCTTGGCATTCAAGAAAGTAGCACCCGTAGCCGTAGCACCTACCGACAAGCCGAGGAAGATAACAACGATGTTCATCAACTCGTTCTGCGCGGTTTTGCTCAGACGGTCAACCACGCCGCACTCCTTCATCAGGTTACCCAGCATGAGGCAGCCAATCAGCGGAGCAGCATCGGGCAATACGAGTGCCACGATAGCGGTGATGACAACGGGGAAGACAATCTTCTCCACCTTGCTCACCGAGCGGAGTTGTTTCATCTTGATTTGACGCTCTTTCTTGGTAGTCAGGGTCTTCATGATAGGCGGTTGGATGACAGGCACGAGTGCCATGTACGAGTAAGCCGCGATAGCAATAGGACCGAGCAGATGCGGAGCCAGTTTGGATGTCAGGTAGATGGACGTAGGACCGTCGGCACCACCGATGATACCAATCGAACCTGCCTCAGCGGGCGTGAAGCCGATAGCATTGGCGCAAAGGAACGTAATGAAGATACCAATCTGAGCAGCCGCACCCAACATCAGCGATTTCGGGTTGGCAATCAGCGGACCGAAGTCGGTCATAGCGCCCACACCGATGAAAATCAAGCAGGGGTACAAACCGGCCTTGACACCGATATACAGCACGTCAAGCAGACCGGCATTCTTCATCACCGCACCGTAACTGTGATACGACGGGTTGGCAATCGCCAGCATATCGCTCGTACTATGAGCCGCATCTACCAAGATTCCATTGCGGAACGCGTCCAGCACGTTGGTGATAGAATCGGGATTAACCACATTCGGGTCATAGAACAGGTCCTTGGCAAGGAACAAGTCCCACAACTCCTGGTTGAACATATGGGCGTTGGGCAGATTGGTCAGCAACATACCAAACGCGATAGGCAAGAGCAGCAACGGTTCGTACTGCTTCTTGATGGCCAGATACAACAGGAAGAACGATATGAGCAGCATCACGCCCTGACGCCAGTCCATATTCATAAATCCCATTGTCTGGAAGAACTCTAATACTTGCTCCATATCAGGCAATGATTATCCGAGTACTACAAGCAGGTCGTCCTGCATTACGTTCTGACCGGCAGCCACGGCAATCTTTGTCACCGTGCCGTCGCACTCTGCCAATACGGAGTTCTCCATCTTCATGCTCTCAAGGGTGAGCAGGAGGTCGCCTTTCTTCACAACTTGACCTTCAGTCACTACCACCTTGATGATGCTACCGGGCAGTGGCGAAACCACTTTCTTTCCGTCTGCGGGTACGTCAGCCGCCTTGGGGGCAGCAGGTGCAGGAGCAGGAGCGGGTTTCGGAGCGGGTGCTACCTTAGGTGCTGCGGGAGCAGTGGCAGGTGCGGCTGCAATGGCAACGGTCTCAATCTCAACCAGTTTGTCGTCCTGCATCACGTTCTGACCGGGCTGTACGAGCACTGCCTTCACGGTACCCTCAACCTCGCTGAGCACTTGGTTCTCCATCTTCATACTCTCCATGGTCAGGAGCAAGTCACCGCGCTTAACGGCTAGACCTGCAGCGGCTACCACCTTGACGATGCTACCGGGTAGCGGGCTCTTGACTACGGTGGTGCCTGCGGCTTGAGCCACCTTCGGAGCGGCTGCAGGAGCAGCGGCAGCGCGTGGAGCGGCAGGTTTGATAGAGGTGGCGTTCTTCATTTGGTCGATAGCCACATGGAAAACGGTACCGTTGACTGTTACCTCAGCCATGCCGCCGTCTATCTCGTTGACGGTCGTGTCGTATTTGCGGCCGTCGATGGTAAATTGAAATGCTTTCATCTTATCTGTGAAGATTATTCATGCCGTACATCTTGTTGTTCCATTGTGTACGGTGGGGTTGAACAATAGTTTTGGTGGATTCCTCATCGTGCACGCCGTTGTAGTAGAGGTGCAGTGCCAACGCGATGGCTGCCGTGCTGTCGGCGGTCAGGGTGATGCGCTCTTTGTCCTCTTTCTGTGTGTGCGCCACGGTTTGTGAGTGTTGCGGTTCTGCCTGTTTCTTGGGCTTTACGCGCGGTTGCATAATCCAACCCATCAGTTTCAGAACGTACACAAACACGAACAGCAGCAGCAGTACCAGGCAGAAGCCCAGTCCCGTCACCATCCAAATGAATGAGTTTACTTCAAGGAAAATCATACTACAATGGGATATTTGAATGCTTCTTCAGAGGGTTCGTCAGGCGCTTGGTCTGCAGGTTCTCGAAGGCGTGGATAATACGCTTACGGGTATTGCGCGGCTCGATGATGTCGTCGATGTAGCCGCGGTTTGCAGCCTGATACGGACTTGCGAACAAGTCTTTGTACTCTGCCTCTTTCTCAGCAATGAATTTTTTCTTCTCTTCGGGGTCTTCGATAGCCTTGATAGCCTTGGCTTGAAGCACGCCCACTGCACCACTGGCACCCATGACGGCAATCTCCGCATTGGGCCATGCATAGCACATATCGCCGCGCAACTGCTTGCAACTCATCACGATATGGCTTCCGCCGTACGACTTGCGAACCGTGATTGTTACCTTTGGAACGGTAGCCTCACCGTAAGCAAACATCAGTTTTGCTCCGTGGTCGATGATACCTGCGTACTCTTGACCGGTACCGCACAAGAAGCCCGGCACGTCAACCAACGTCAGAATCTGGATGTTGAACGCATCGCAGAAACGCACGAAGCGGGCTGCCTTGCGGCTGGCGTCGCAGTCCAGCACACCTGCCAGCCAACTCGGCTGGTTGGCGATGATACCGGTCGAGCGGCCGTTGAAACGTGCAAAACCGCAGATGATGTTCTTGGCATAGTCTTTTTGAACCTCCATGAAGTCGCCGTTATCAACAATCAGGTTGATGATGTCCTTCATATTATAAGGTTTGTTCGGGTCGTCAGGTACAATCTCGTTCAGGCTCTCCTCCACACGCATGGGGTCGTCGGTGCACTTCAGCACAGGAGCCTCCTCCATGTTGTTTTGCGGGATGAAACTTACCAGACGGCGTACTTGGGCGATAGCCTCTTCCTCTGTGGCTGCCACAAAGTGGGTGACACCCGACTTCGTTGCGTGTACCTTTGCACCGCCGAGGTCTTCTACGCTAACGTCCTCACCTGTAACCGATTTCACTACCTTCGGACCGGTGATGAACATATACGAGTTCTGCTCGGTCATCATGATGAAGTCGGTCAACGCGGGGCTGTAAACGGCACCGCCGGCGCACGGACCAAAGATGACACTGATTTGGGGTACCACACCGCTGGCGAGGATGTTACGCTCGAAAATCTCTGCGTAGCCTGCCAGTGCGCAAGCACCTTCCTGGATACGTGCACCACCCGAGTCGTTCAGACCGATGATAGGTGCACCCAGTTTCATAGCCATATCCATGACGTTGCAGATTTTCTGCGCCATGGTCTCGCTCAGCGAACCGCCGATAACGGTTGCGTCCTGTGCGAATACGAATACTAAACGGCCGTCAATGGTACCCGAACCTACTGCCACACCGTCACCGAGGAAGACTTTCTTCTCCATGCCGAAATCGTGGCAACGGTGGGTGAGGAACATGTTCACTTCCTCAAACGACCCCTCGTCGAGGAGCATATTGATACGCTCACGGGCAGTATAACTGCCTTTTGCGTGATGTTTTTCGATTGCTGCTTCACCGCCTCCGGCTGCTGCCTTTGCGCGATTGTCAATCAGTTTTTGCAATTTTACGTTATCCATAATTACACTAATTGTGCGTAGTTAGTTACATTTGTGAATTTTGTGAGTTTTCTTGAGCAGTTTGGCGTGCGCTGCAAAGGAGCAATTGGACATTGTGACTGCGCAGCAAGCGGCAAGATGCCAAGAAAAACGCAAAATTATTTGGGCTGTTGGCACAACTCTGTCAATACACCCTTCGTGCTCTTCGGGTGCAGGAATGCAATCATCAGGTTCTCTGCGCCTTTGCGGGGAGCCTTGTCAATCAGTTGGATACCTGCTGCCTCTGCCTCTTTCAGAGCCTCCTCAACGCTCTCTACGTTGAATGCTACGTGGTGAACGCCGCCGCGACCGCCGTTTTTCTCGATGAATTTTGCGATAGTGGACTCAGGGCATGTCGGCTCCAATAACTCGATTTTTGTTTGACCCACCTTGAAGAACGCGGTCTTAACTTTCTGGTCTGCAACCTCTTCAATAGCGTAGCATTTGCTACCGGTTAAGAACTCGAAGAACGGCATTGCCTCTTCCAAACTTGTCACAGCGATTCCAAGATGCTCAATATGAGTTGGTTTCATTGTTTGTTGATTTATAAGTTAAACTATATTTTTATATTCTTTTTGTCTGCTTTTACCCCTGTCGCCCCACCTTTTGCCGCTCTTTCCGCAAGAGCATTTTCACTTTGGTTTTTCACCTCTTTTTATAGCCCTCTCACAAAACCAAATTTGGCACAAAGGTACATAATTATTCCTAAACAGACAAATAAAAAACGTTTTTACAAAACAAAAATGCGCACTATACAAAAATGCGCACTTTTATGGGGACGACACATCCCCGTCGTCAATGTCTTCACCTGTTTAATCCTCATACGGGTCACATTTGTGGGCATAGCGCCTGCTATGCCGCGCGGAAGAAAAATGTTTGGTCTGGGCGGTAAATCCCTCAATGGTATTCGTCATGTCCGCCTCCATGGAGGGGTTTGGAGTCTCATTCGCTGTGTAACGTTCGGTCAGTCGGCGCACAGGCGCACAATCTATGACATCAGGCAATACCCACTCATAAACGGTCTCCCCTTTGGGCGTGATGTATCTGCAGCGGTAATCCTCATCCCCCTCCACCACAATCAACGCCAACCCGTTATGGAAACCGGTCTCGGGTTCGCTCCATTTGGGCAACGTGTACACCACCTTGCCCTTGGTGTCTATCACTTTCACAATATCCTCATCGCCCTCTTCCACTTCCACAAACGCATACCCCTCATAGAACGGCATCACATAGTCAAACTGATAGTCTATCTTCATATTCCGCCCGAAATCCATATACCCGAACTTCCTCTGTGTGTTGGACACACCTATCAGTTCATTGTCCACAGCCGGCTCATATTTGACTTTTGCGGTAGGATTGGATAGTATTTCGCCTTTGGCACTCAGCAGCCCCATGCCGGAATCATTAGGCCTTTTGAAGGCAAACATATCACCGCCTACATACAAAAGTGAATGTTCGCCTTGTTTGATAACATACTCACCCGAGGTATTGATAACGCCACAATCATACCCACTACCCCCCATCACTATCGCATACCCGTCTACGAAAGATTCTGCACGGTCATATTGGCAGGAAATTACAATATCTCCTTTTGTGTTGATATAGCCGTATGGATGCGGATTATAGTCCGACTTTTCGGGGTATTCTTCGACCAGTGCCAGACCGCTTCTGCTCATATTGCCTATGTACATATATTGTGGTTGAACCACATACTCAAACTTGTTGTTCATCAACCCGTATTTCCTGTCTTGTAGCACAACCACATAATCGTAGTAGAAATCGTGACCGTCGAAGAAGTAATAAAGGTACTGACTGTCATTCTCTTCTGCACTGAATTGGACAGCCCCGTCTGGATTGATATACATAATCTGCCCGTCCTTGAGAACACACGCATACCCGCACGAGAACCCGTGAACTTCGTTGTACTGAGCCGCAATCACCATTTTGCCCTTCTCGTTGATGTACCCCCACTTCTTGGTGGCAATGTCGTAGGCGGGCCATAGTTTGGTGGTGTCGTGGTCGGGGTCGGTGTGATTGATTTCCTCGCAACTTGTGCAAACCGCTGCCAGCATCCCGCACAGCAGCAGGGTAGGGAGATAACGTCTCATAGGATAGTATGGTTAATAATGCATATTACATTCCGCCGCAAAGGTACATTATTTATTTCATATACGCAAACAATGTATGTAATTATTCTAAACTTTGCGCATTACGCATTGCGCATTGTGAATTGCCCCTCGTGTATTTGTCGGGCTAAGTGTATGTGATTAGTATGTGATTAGTATGTGGTTAGTATGTGATTAGTATGTGATTCTGCCGACCTTGCCGTGAGGTTGCTGGGGGAATATGGGACAAATTTAGCACTCATAGCCACTTTGGCACTATATTTGTTGCAGTTTTTTTACACAACAAACCTATTGTCAAACCTCTAATTAGTACAACTATGAAGAAGTCTCTTTTTCCTTTAACCTTATTGGTGTCGGTGTTTTTGGTGTGCGCAACGCGTGAAGTACAGGCGTGCACGGGCATCACGTTGCGTACCGCGGGCAATGATGTCGTAACTGCCAGGACGATTGAGTGGGCGGTGGACCCCCTGAATACGGGCTATGTGGTCGTACCGCGCGGACACAAACAGCAGTCTTTCACGCCCGACGGCGGGCAGAATGGCTTGAAGTTCAGGGCGAAATACGGATACGTCGGACTGACCGTCGAGCAGCCTGAATTTGTGATGGACGGTATCAACGAAACGGGATTGGCGGCAGGGCTCTTTTATTTCCCCGCCTATGGCGGATACGAGCCCTACGATGTGTCAAAACGTGAACAGACAATTAGTGATTTTCAATTGGTTGCGTGGATACTGAGTTCGTTCTCCACTATCGACGAACTCCAAGCCGCTCTGCCATCCGTCAGCGTGGTGGGCATCGACCCGCGCAGTTCCACAGTGCATTGGCGCATTACGGAACCCTCTGGCAGACAGGTGGTTCTCGAAATCACCGGCGGGCAGCCGCACTTCTATGAGAACACCCTTGGCGTACTCACCAACGCCCCGGGATTTGAGTGGCACCTGACGAATCTCAACAACTACATCAACCTGATGACAGGGACTATACAGACGCGCCGGATAGGAGACCTTACCCTTACCGCATTTGGCGGCGGAGGGGGGCTTCACGGTATCCCGGGCGACATGACACCTCCCTCACGCTTTGTGCGGGCGGCATTCTTTCAAGCCTCTGCCCCTAAACTGAAGACAACGGAAGAAACTGTTAATCAAGCGTTTCATATACTGAACAATTTTGATATCCCCATCGGTATTCAGGTTGCGCAAGGGCAAATCGCTCCCGATATGCCGAGTGCCACACAACTCACCATAGCGACAGACCTCGCTAACCATCGTATCTATTTCCGCACCATGTACAATGCCACTATCCGCTGTATCAACTTGTCGGACATCAACTTCCGGCGTGTCAAGTACACGGCTGCCCCTCTGGATGTAACGAAAACGCAACCCGTCGAGGTTATCAGTATCGGTAAATAAAGATGCCTGTTCTCACCTGTCCCCCTTTGCCAGCCGGATGATTTCTTGGGCGATGATATGGGCTGAGTCAGGAAGTGCCAAAGTGAGGATATTCGTATGCAAAGTCTGTAACTTGGCGTTGTCTGTGATTAGTGCTAATGCTTTGGTTACTAACTCTTTCTGTGCGTCGGCGTCGCGGACGAGGACGGCGGCGGATTTGTGTACGAGTGCCATGGCATTGTGCGTCTGATGGTCTTCGGCTACGTTGGGTGAGGGAACCAGAATGGCGGGTTTGCCCAAGAGACACAACTCGGATATGGACGATGCGCCCGCACGTGAGATGACCAAATCCGCAAGGGCATACGCGAGCGGCATCTGGCTGAGGAATGGCGTGATGATGGTATGGGCAAGGATTGTCTGCGCATCGGGCAGGGCATTGACGGCGTCGCGGATACGGTCGTAGTAGGTTTTGCCCGTCTGCCAAACCACCTGAATACCGGCTTCGGAAAGGCGACGGATGCCCTCCAGCATGGCATCGTTGATGGTGCGTGCGCCGAGGCTGCCGCCAATGATAAGGAGCGTCTTGCGGTCGGGCGTGAATTGCACACCGAACTCGCGATTGAAGTATTCGAGTGCCTCTGGGCGTGTGCCGGAGGTCAGGTTCTGCCGCACAGGGTTGCCCGTGAGGATGAGTTTGTCTTTGGGGAAGAACCGTTCCATGCCTTCGTAGGCAACACAAATCCTGGCTGCGTCGTTGCGCAGGAGTTTGTTGGTGACCCCCGCAAAGCCGTTCTGCTCCTGCAAGAGGATAGGTACGCCCATGCGTGCGGCAACCTTCATGGCTGCCCCGCTGGCGTAGCCGCCTACACCAATGCCTACGTCGGGGCGGAAGTCGCGTACGATGTCACGTGCCTGACGCATGCTGCGAATGAGGTCAAGGAGTACGCGGATGTTCTTCCACGGATGGCTGCGGTCAAAGCCCCGTACCGGCAGACCTATGATTTTATATCCCGCTTGTGGTACACGCTCCATCTCCATTCTGCCCAAGGCACCGACAAAGAGTATCTCACACTCGGGGTCCAGTTCGCGCAAGGCGTTGGCTATGCTAATGGCGGGGAAGATATGCCCTCCTGTGCCGCCTCCACTAATCAAATAACGCATGTTTTAGTTAATAAGTAATAATTAATAGTTAATGTGCAATATATAGCCGATACTAATTCCATGCTAATCCAAGCGGATGTTAGGGACTTCCTGCAGGCTGTCCTCGGCGGTTGCTTGCTGGCGGGCGTGAAGTTCGTTCTGTTCGCGCGCGACACACATAATGATGCCGAAATAGACGCCCGTTATCAGTACACTGGTTCCGCCTCGGCTGATGAGCGGTAGCGGTTGCCCTGTCACGGGACCAATGCCGACTACCACCATCATACTCACCAAGGCCTGGCAGGTGAGCATAAGGGCAAGGCTCATGGTCATCAGCATTGCGGCATAGTCGGCGTAGCGGCTGCTGGTGAGACAGGCACGGAATAGTATTGCCAAGTAGATGAATATCAGTCCGATGGCACCAAACATGCCTGTCTCTTCGACAATGATGGCGAAGATATAGTCGGCGTACGCCAGAGGCAAGCGGTCGCGCATGGTGCTGTTGCCCGGCAGCACGCCCACGGGTGACTTGCCGCCACGTGCTACCGCCACTTTCGACAGCGACCGCTGATAGTTGTCGTCCGTCAAGCGGAACTCATCGTCAGGGGCTTTGATTTCTTCGATAAGGTCATCCACACGTCCGACCCATGTGGTCACACGCTTCATCACTCCTTTGGCTTCTTTGTTGGGTTCGATATAGAATTTCTCCACAAAGAAGTAGCCTGCGACCAACATTCCCATGGCTATCAGGAGCGTTGTGCCCCAGTATTTGACATGTATGCGCGCGAGGAAGAAAAGCAGAAACACCACGCCGCCCAAGAGAAGCGTAGTGGATAGGTTGGTGGGGAAGATGGGCAGGCAAATCAATGCCGTTACCGCCAATGTGATAAAGAAATACTTCTTCTCGTCGTCCTTTGTGCGGATATGACTGAGTAGGTCGCTCACCACGATGAGAAGCGTCAGTTTCGCCAATTCGGACGGCTGGAACTCGAGACCCGCAATCCGTAACCACCGCTTTGCACCGTTGTGCTCCACGCCCAATGATGTGAAGGTGAGCAGCAGCAGTACAAACGACAATGCCAAGCCCACGTAGCCGAAAACTCGTACCAATTTGCTCGGCAGCAGTTGCACTACGAATGCCGCCCCTGCGCCAAGCGCAAGGAAGAGGATATGCTTCATCACGGGTTCGAGTGCGCTGTCTTGTTTGAACGCGAGGCTGCTGCTGGCGGAAAACAATGCGATAATCGACACAACCATCAGCGCACCGAACAGAATCCAGTATGTCTTGTCGGCGTACCGAAGCCGGTTCTTGCAGAGTCCTATGAGTCCTTTCTTATCCATGTCGGAGGGTAGAAGTTAGATGTTAGAGGTTAGACTTCTCAGAGGGCTCGGACGGCGTTCATGAACTGTTCGCCGCGGTCTTCGTAACTCTTGAACAGGTCGAAACTGGCGCAACAGGGTGACAAGAGTACCGTATCGCCCTCGTGCGCTGTTTGGTAGGCTGCTTGTACGGCATCGTGCAGGTTGTCGGTGTCCACGTATATGCGCTCCGTACCGGCAGTAGCCTCTGTGGAAGGCACATAGCCCAA
This sequence comes from uncultured Bacteroidales bacterium, assembly GCA_934692905.1. GTDB lineage: Bacteria > Bacteroidota > Bacteroidia > Bacteroidales > Paludibacteraceae > Colicola. The sequence continues at coordinate 78,681 of CAKUUM010000001.1, read as the reverse complement.
CGCGCCGAAGTGTTCGATTAGTTTCTCATTGTGCAAACCCATGAAAATGAGCGTCTTGCACTTGGCTTGCACCAATTCGTCTATCTCGGTATAGTCGTTGCCTTTGTCTTTGCCGCCGAGGATAAGCACGGTGGGTGTGGTCATGCTCTCGAGCGCATACCAACAGGAATTGACGTTGGTGGCTTTGGAATCGTTGATGTATCGTATGCCGCGTACCGTTGCCACGTATTGCAGACGGTGTTCCACGCCTGCGAACTGCTTCAGGCTCTCGCGTATGACCTCGTTCCGGATGTGCAGAATCTGTGCTGCCAAGCCTGCCGCCATGGAGTTGAGTTGGTTGTGTCTGCCCCGTAGGCTGAGTTCCTCAAGGGGCACTCGCAGCGGTTCCACGGCATCGGGTGCCGCCAGGACAAGGTGGCTGCCGTCGGTGTATGCCACGTTCTGACTGTTGCTGCCAAACGGATAGAGCGTTGCCTGCGGACGTATCCTGGCTATCTCACGGTCAATCACGGGGTCCTCGCTCCAATAGATAAAGGCGTCGCGTGCGGTCTGGTTGCGCGTGATACGGAACTTGGCGTCCACGTAGTTCTGGAACTCATAGTTGTAGCGGTCCAAGTGGTCGGGTGTGATATTCAGCAGGATAGCGATGTCCGCCTTGAAGTCATACATATTGTCCAACTGGAACGAGGACAACTCAATGACATAGTATGCGTGGTCCTGCTGCGCCACCTGCAACGCCAGCGAGTTGCCTATGTTGCCCGCCAGACCTACGTCTAAGCCTGCGCGGCGCAGCATATCGAACAGCAACGATGTTGTTGTGGTCTTGCCGTTGCTGCCCGTGATGCAAATCATCTTTGCCTGCGTGTAGCGTGCGGCGAACTCTATCTCGGAGATGACAGGCGTGTGTTGTGCCGTCAGTTGCAGGATAAGCGGGGCAGTGTTCGGAATGCCGGGTGACTTGATGACTTCGTCGGCATTGAGAATCTTGTCCGCGGTGTGATGCCCGTCTTCCCACGCGATACCGTGTTGGTCAAGCAATGCACGGTATGCGGGTTTTATCTCCCCCATATCGCTTACAAACACGTCAAACCCCTTGGTCTGCGCCAGTATCGCCGCGCCAGTCCCTGACTCTCCTGCGCCTAAAACAACAATTCTCTTCATATACATATACATTGTTATGGGAACATGTAATTACCCATGTGATTGTTCATTGATTTCATTATAAGAACATATAATTACCCGTATAATTAACCATTAATTCCATTATGGGAACATGTAATTGCCCATATAATTAATCATTAATTTTATCATTAGAACATATAATTATCCGTATAATTATTCATTAATTTCTTCCTTAGTCTTGTTTGTCTGTATATCGTACCGCTCAAACCGGTAATCGTCCGATATAACCGGCTCCATGTTCTTGTTTATCAACGTGCACTCATTTGTCAGCGGGTCGTATTGCCACCGCTCTCCTGCCAGACTCCGCTCCCCGAAGTTAATCAATACTCCGTAAGGTTTCTTGGTAAGCCGCAGATAATTACACAACTGCGCACGATGTTCGCCCAGTATCTGCCACACAGACTTCAACTCCACTATTACATCGCCCACTATCAAGTCCGCCCTGTATTTCTTATCCAATACGTATTGCTTGTACCTTATTTCTATCTCTTGTTCCCTCTGACAATCAATACCTTTGCTTTGCAGTTCCAAGTACAATGCCTCTTGATATACAGGTTCCAGCAATCCCCAACCCAATGTCCTGTGCACCTCCATTGCCGCACCGATGATATCATATATCACCTGCTTGTAGTGCTGCCGTCCCGCGTCCTGTTCCATATCCATGAAATTAATGGTTAATTACACGATAATTATATGTTTATCGTATTTTGAGTGTGAGGATAGTCAGGGCTGCCAATAGGAGGGTGACGATGCAGAAACGGAGTACTATCTTGGTCTCGTGCTGCAGGTTGCCGTGCCCTTTGAAATAGACGGAGCATGTGGGGTCGTTGCGCAAGACCTGCTCCATGGATGTGCGGAAGTGGTCGTGCAGCGGCGTGCGCTTCCATACACGGATGTGCTTGCCGCGCCGTTTGGCGAACTTATACACCTGCGTCTGCAGTATGACACTCACGCTCTCCATCAGGAACACACCGCAAAGGATAGGCAAAAGCAACTCCTTGTGGATAATCACGGCACACACACCTATGATGCCGCCTATCGTGAGGCTGCCCGTGTCGCCCATGAAGATTTGCGCAGGGAAACCGTTCCACCAGAGGAAACCTATCAGCGCGCCTACGAATGCCGCAAGGAACACTACCAGTTCCTCGCTGCCAGGGATGTACATCACATCGAAATAGTCCGCAAACACCACATTGCCACTGATATACGCCAGTACGATAAGTGCCGCTCCGATAATCGCCGAGTTGCCCGCACACATACCGTCCATACCGTCGTTGAGGTTGGCTCCGTTGCTCACGGCTGCCACTACAAGCACCGTCAGCAGCACGAAGAAGACCCAGCCGGCTTTGTATTTGTTGGTCTCGCCGAGCCACGAGAACATGTCGGCATAGTTGCAGTTGTGCGCTTTCACAAAGGGAATGGTGGTGCGGGTGGACTTGACGTCGGGGGACTTCTCCACCACCTCGATGTTGTTCTCGATGCGGGAGGTTACGACCTCGTTCATCACCGCGTCGGGGCAGTAACGGAGCGTGAGCCCGACGATAAGACCAAGGGTGACTTGCCCTGCGATTTTGATCCAACCGTTCAAGCCGTCCTTGTTGTGACGGAAAGTCTTGATGTAGTCGTCCGCAAAGCCGAGTGCTCCTAACAGTATGGTAGTCAGCAGCATAAGCAGCATATAGACGTTGGTCAACTTGCCCATAAGCAGGCACGGAACCAGCATCGCCGCGATTATCACCACTCCACCCATGGTGGGCACGCCTTTCTTGTTGACGTTGAAGGGGTCGGTCTTCTCGTCGCGCTGCGTCTCGGAGATGTGCTTGCGGCGCAGCAGGTTGATGAACCAGTTGCCCATCCAGATACTGATACACAATGCCAACACGCCCGCTATGATGGCGCGGAACGAAATATACGTCATCAGTCGCGCTCCCGGAATGGTGCTGAAATGGTTGAATAATTCGTACAACATATATTACCTCTTAATTATTAACTATTACTAATGCTACCATCCTCGTGTCAAACAGCAAGGGATACGCAAGGGATGAGCAAGGGATACGCAACCCATACACACGAAAAAAGATGGCTTTGTTTTATCAATTATTAACTATTACTTATTACTTAACAATCAAGCACCCTCTCACCACCTCATGGTCGTCGAAATGGTGCTTCACCCCTTTGATTATCTGGTAGTCCTCATGCCCCTTGCCGGCAACGAGTATCACATCGCCGTCGCGTGCAATGGTGCAGGCGGTCTTGATGGCGGACGCACGGTCTTCGATAATCAGCACGTGCCGCAGTTCGTCCTCCGTCAGACCTGCCGCCATGTCTTGCAGAATGGCTGCGGGCTCCTCGTCGCGGGGGTTGTCGGAGGTCAGTATCAGTTGCGTACTCCGGTCGTAAGCAATTCGTGCCATCATCGGACGCTTGCCCTTATCCCTGTTGCCGCCGCAGCCGACCACCGTAATCACCTGTGCGGGCTCTTTGCGCTTGCCCGCCGTGGACGATATTATCTCGTTGATGGTACGGAGCACATTCTCCACCGCATCGGGCGTGTGGGCGTAGTCAATAATCGCCGTCCAGCCCTGCGGGGCGTGTATGGTCTCGAAGCGTCCGTTCACGGGGTGCAGCCCACTCAATATGCGCAGCACCTCCATGGGGTCGAAACCGAGTTCCACAGCCGCACCGTATATCAGCAGCAGGTTGCTCACATTGAAACGCCCCACCAGCGGCACGAATACCTCGGTGTCCACTGCCCCTTGTGTACTCTGTATGCGGAGCAGCATACCGTCGAACCCTTCCTCAAGTATCTTCCCGCGGAAGTCCGCCATGCCGCGTGTCGAATACGTGAAGACGTGACCCCGACAGTTTTGCGTCATCACCAGCCCGTTCTTGTCATCCAGGTTCGTAACGGCAAATGCCTCTTTGCGAAGCCCGTCAAATAGCCTCTTCTTCGTGTCGCGGTAGTTGTCGAAGGTCTTGTGGTAGTCGAGGTGGTCGCGTGTGAGGTTGGTGAACAACGCCCCCGCGAACTCCAAGCCCGCGATGCGCTCCTGCGCGATGGCGTGGCTGCTGACCTCCATGAAGGCGTACTCGCACCCTGCCGCTACCATGCGGTGCAGCAACCCGTTGAGTTCCAACGCGTCGGGCGTGGTGTGCGTAGCCTCTACGGCTTCGTCGTCCACGTAATTGACGACCGTCGAGAGCAGTCCTGCCTTGTGTCCCATGGCTTTTGTCAGACGGTAGAGCAGGGTGGCGGTGGTGGTCTTGCCGTTGGTGCCTGTCACACCCACCAACCGCAGGTGCTTGCTCGGCTCCCCGTACCATGTGTGTGCCATTCTGCCAAGGGCTTCATCGCTGTTCTTTACTAATATATAGGTAACATCAGGTGCCTGCTTTGTTGAGCCCCCTCCCTGAGGGGGTTGGGGGAGTCGGATATAGTTCTTGTCTTCCAAGACTATGGCTACTGCCCCTTGGTTGATACATTGTGCGATAAACGTATGTCCGTCCACGCTGGTGCCGCGTTGGGCTACGAACACATCGCCCTCATCCACGCGTCGCGAATCGAACTGGATACTCTGTATCTCCACATCCGTACTGCCCACGGTTTGCAGCACCTCCACACCTTTCAGCAACTCACTTAGTTTCATATAATTATCGTTTAATAATCCTTCATTTTACTTTTGTGTCCCCCTCTGTAGCGGGGTCCCTACGAGCCCCGCAGGGCGAAGTGGGGTGCTCTTGAGGGGGTAGGGGGAGTTAATTCTTGATTTGCAGAACCTTCTCCCCGTTCTCAATCACATATTCCGCCGCATATACCATCGTCTTCTCGGCTATCTGCCGGACCACCGAGCCGCAGTCCATACCCGCATCGTAATACCCGTAGTATTTCGGACCGCTAATCACGCATATACATGTGTATTGCGGGTTCTCCTCGGGGAAATACCCCACGAACGACATACGGTGCCTGTGGCTCTGGTACCGTCCTTTCTCAAACAACTGCGCCGTGCCCGTTTTGCCCGCGATATGCACCAAGTCGCTTTGGGCTTTCTTCATCTTCCACGGGTTCACCGACGCCGTACCTAAATGGTTGTCCCACACCACGTCATGCAAACACGATTGTATGTCGCGCAGCGTGGACGACCCGCATATACTGCTCTCGATGGTCTCCGTCTGGTATGTCTTTATCGTCTTGCCGTTCTTCCGAACCTCACGCACAAGCACAGGCGAAATCATCTTACCCCCGTTCGCAATGCCGTTGTAGAACAGCATAGTCTGCATCGGACTCATCTCCACCGAATAGCCGTACGACATGCGCGAGATGGTCACCGTGTCGTTGGGGATGTCGATACGCGCCTGGTCGGCACCCGGGATGATGTAGTCCACGCTGTCCAACAGTCCCATACGGTCCAACTTGTGCACGAACTTGCGTGCGCTGCCCTTGTAACCCTCGGTGATTATCTTCGCCATGGCGATGTTGCTGCTCACCGCCAGCGCGTTGCGGATGCTGTACACCGTATCTCGCGGGTGCGAGTCGGTATGTCGGGCGTTGTAGTAGGTCCACCCTTTGCGATATACTTCCACCGTGTCATCGATGTCAATCTTGCCGTCGTCCAATGCCGCCATCAGCGCGATGGTTTTGAACGTGGAACCGGGCTCCACGCGCGACACCACGTGGTTCATTGCCTCATAGTACGTACCGTCTTCGGCTCTGTCCAGGTTGCACATCGCCTTTATCTCGCCTGTTGATACCTCCATGAGCGCGACGCAACCCCAATCGGCTTCCGTCTTGTTCAGCCGCTGACGCAACGCCGTTTCGCAGATGTCCATCAGGTTGGCGTCCAAGGTGGTATAGACATCGCAGCCGTTCACCGCGTCTTTCACGGGCACGTACTGCAATTTTCCCGCTACGGGTTGCCGAACACTTACGCCGTCCTCGCCGCACAGATAGGCGTCAAACCGCTTCTCTATACCTGCGTTTCCGTGTCCCCCTTCGCCATAGATACTGCCGATGGTTCTACTGCCGAGGCTTCCGAAAGGCTTCACCCGCCGATGCAGGTCTTCATAGTGGAAACCGCTCTTGTAGTACCCGCGCCTTACGAGGGGCAACTGCTGGATTTCCTTCTTCTGTATGTAACTGATACGTCCCCTGTACAGACGTATATCCCTTTCCCTGTTGGTGCGCGCCTTGTAGGCTGTCACCATCTGCCGCTTGTACTCCTGCGGCGATTTGTCGCCGATAATCCTGCTGAGCCCTTCGGCGATGGAGTCCACATTCTCCCAGAACAGTTTCCCGTTGTCCATGTGTAGGGCTTCCACACGTGTGTCTATGTGTACGCTGTACTGTGGGATACTGCTGGCAAGCAGTCGTCCGTCCGCATCGTAGATATTCCCTCGCGTTGCGGGAATGGGCTTGGTCACGGACTCAAACTTGTCCGCAATGCTCTCCCACTGACTGCGTTCCACTGTCTGTAGCCTGCCTATCTGAAACAACACCACACCGAACAGCATCACAATCACCACAAAGATGACTGCGAACCTCAGTATCGTATTTTTCAGATTGTCACTCATATCTTTCTCTTTACTCTCTACTTTCTTCTTTCAACTTCTCTAAACTCTAATCTCTAACCTCTAATCTCTCTCATTGCACCCGCACCGCGGGTACATCGCTCTCTTTCACTTTGCTTCCCCTTTTCTTCAGTTCCTCTGCCACAGCCGATTGCCGTGTCACTTCCACCAACTGCGCATTGACCGTCAGTTGCTCGAACTGCACATCTTGCAGTTCTTTCTGCAGGTCGCCCAAGTGTCTCTGCTGCCGTTGGGCTTGGTATCCCGCATAGATATACACGAATATCAGTCCGCATATCAGCAGTATCAGTTTGTACTGCCTGCGAAACCAGCCCCGCTTCAGCACATCTCCGCTAAGTATTTCCTTTATGCTGCCCTGTCTCATCGCAACACCTTACTAATTCATGTTATTCGTCTTTATTCCTTATTCCTTACTCTTTATTCCTTTATAGTTTCTCCGCCACCCGCAGTTTCGCGCTCCTTGCTCTCGGATTGCGCTCCACTTCCTTTTCACTTGCCGTAGCCCCTTTTTCTATTACTCGGAAGGGTGTCAGTATGTTGCCGTAGAAATCCTTTTCGATGGTGCCGTCCAAGTTACCGGAACGCAGAAAGTTTTTCACAATCCTGTCTTCCAACGAGTGATAGGTCAGTATGGCTATCCGTCCGCCCGGACGAAGCAACTCGCGTGCTGCCAGCAGCATCTCTCGTAGCGCACCCAATTCGTCGTTCACCTCTATGCGCAACGCTTGGAACATTCTTGCCAAGTCTTTCTTTGCCCATGTCGGCACCTCGATAAGACCATCGCACATTGCGCATTGCACATTGCGCATGACACATTCTACCAATTGTTCGGTGCGGAGAATGGGTGCGTTTTCCCTTTGCCTGACTATCCGCTGTGCCACGGCTTTGGCGTTGCTCATCTCGCCGTAGATACGGAATACGCGTGTCAGGTCTTCCTCGGAGTAGGTGTTTACGATGTCGGCTGCGGTGCGCCCGCCTTCCCGATTCATGCGCATATCCAGCGGACCGGCAAACCGGAACGAGAAGCCGCGTTCTGCCTCGTCGAAGTGATGGAAACTCACACCCAAGTCAGCCAGTAGCCCGTCTATCTCCGTTACCCCGTAATAGTCCATGAAATTCCTCAGGTAACGGAAATTACCATGCACAAACTGCCATCGCTTGTCTTCAGACAACCGATGGACCTCCCCTGACCCCTCTTTCAAGGAGGGGTATTCCGAGCATCTGCACTCTCCCCCTTTGAAGGGGGAGTTGGAGGGGGTCTTCTCATTTATATATGCGTCCATGTCTTGGTCAAACGAGAACAGCCTTCCTGTATCCCCGAGCCTGCTCATGATAGCACGTGAGTGACCTCCTCCGCCGAAGGTGACATCCACATACGTCCCCTCGGGCTTGATATCCAGTCCGTTTATCGTCTCCTCCAGCATTGCCGGTATGTGGTACACCTCACTCATATTCAAGTTCTTTGCTTTGAGAAATTAATGGTTAATTACACGACAATTATATGTTCTTTCTCTTTTTAATGGTCATTAATGGAGTTCTTCCCAATCTTCTTGCCTGCATTAACGGTCAATTAACGGCAATTAACGGAGTCCCTCCACTTCTTTTGTGCGGTCTTTAATGAAGCCTTGGTTGTAGGGTGTACCCCCCTTCATTCTCTGTCTTATACGCTCTGCCAAATCTTTCTGCGGCATTTGCTTTTCGCGGAAGACACTCGGACTCCACAATGCGAAGCGGTCCAACATGCCCACGAACAGCACGTCTTGTTGGGCACCTATCATCTCCACGTTCTTTTTCTGGAGCAGTACGCGGCCTTGGCTGTCGGGTTCCAGTATCTCTGCTTCGGCGATGAACTGCATCAGTATCATCTGGTCGTCAGGGTCCCACTCGTTCAGGGCATGGCGCAGTTGCCCCACTTTCTCGTTCCACACTTGTTCGGGGTAGAAGATGATACACTCATTGTCTGTATCTCGGCGCATGATGATACGGCGCGACTCCATCTCGCCCAGTATCTTCCTGTACCCTGCGGGGATGAATATGCGCCCTTTCTCATCCAACCGCGCTTCGATATTGCCAATAAACGTACTCATATCAGTAATTTACCTCATTTCCGCCGCAAAGTTACAAAAATTATTTCATATACCCCACTTTTCCCCACGAAAATTTTATCAACATACTTATAAGTCGGTTATTAACAATGTTATCAACATGATAATATGTTTGTTTACAGATGATTATGTAATTTATAATCAGATGTGGTGAAATGTGGGTGAAATTTTGACGAAAGTTCGGTATGGGGTAGAAAAGGATGGGGCGAAGGCTGAGTGTTTGGTGCAGAACATTGCGGTATGCTCGCGGCAAGGTCGGCAGAATAGCATACTAATCACATACTAATCACATACTAACCACATACTAATCACATACAATTAGCCCGACAAAAACATGAGAAATAATGCGCAATTTTCAATGCGTAATGCGCAATGACTATCGGGGAGTGCTCGAGAATTAAACGGATGGCTACGCCGTATTAACACAAATCAGCCGTAAAATGCGAGGTTGGCAACCCGCAACATAGATACACCCTATTGTCCAAAAAGGATTTGACGACGCGAGACGCGTCGTCCCCACAAACATAGTAAATCCATTCAGTTTGTACCAAACTGACCGCGGACGAGAGAGCACCTCGTTGCACCCACGGGCTTACGGGGACCCTGCTGGCGTCCGCGTCCCTGACAGCGGCATTGGTTTATGGGGCTCCGGCAGGCGTTGTCTCCATAAAAGTGCAAGAAATGCCGGGGATTGATGGGATGGCGCCGATATAAATCAGTATTTATTTGCTTATTTCAATTCTTTTTTGTATCTTTGCGGGCTTATAGGTTGACGAGAGTTTGTGATGATGAAAAAGGTTCTGATAGGCATAGCGATTGTGTTGCTGACCCTGCTGCTGGTGGTGGGGGGCGGCGTGGTATTGCTGAATCAGAGCAGCGTACAGACCTATATAATCGGTGTGGTGGCAAAGAAAGTGTCGGAACAGATAGGTGCCGATGTGAGCATCAAACGTTTCGACTTCCGACCCTTCAGCAAACTGACACTAGACAGCGTGTATCTGAGTGACCAACAGCGAGATACGTTGGCATTTATAGACCATGTGCATGTGCATTTCCACCCGTTGTCCTTGCGCGATAAACGATTGGACTTTGAGCGTGTGGAGTTGGACGGCCCGTATGTGAATGTGCAGAAGTTGAATGACACAACGCTGAATTGCTCGTTTTTGATAGATAAGTTGACGTCGGATTCGTCGTCGTTTGCGCTGCGGGTGAATGTGGATGCGCTGCACCTGAGGGATATGCGCGTGCGGTATGATGAGTTGACGGTGGACGAGATAAACATGGACTTCGGCATGCCCGTGCTGAGCAGCGACTCGCTGGATTTCAAGATAGAATCGCTGACTTTGCAAGCCCGTTTGGGGCGCTTGGATGCGGGTTTCCGGGCGAATATACATGGTGATTTGGACTCGCTGTTTGCCGACGAGTTGCGCTTGACATACCGCGGGACACAGTTGTTTGACGGCGACCTGGCGGTATATGAGCCGACGAAATTGGACTCGCTGTATGTACAGGCGGATTGTAATGACCTGTTTCTGAACCATGCGCTGTTGCAGGACATGCTGTCGCAGTTGTTCAGGCGCCCGTCCCACCTGCCTAACCCCGTGGCGACATTGGGAGATGTACACTACAAAGGCTTTGTGGCGGGCAGATTAGAGGATATGCGGCTGCACGGGGCGTTCTCGTCGGCATTGGGTTCGCTGACGGTGAACGGAGAGGCAAAGGCGGATACCGCATTGCGGAATGTGGACTTCTGCGGGCATGTCTCCACACGCCGCTTTCACTTGGGCAGGCTGCTGAATAACAAAGAATTAGGAACCATCGCCGTGAGTGCTCACGTAGATGTGAAAGCAGGTCGCGACGTGCCATTGAGTTGCGTGGCGGATGCAAAAATCGGCAAGATTGTATTCCGAGACTATGCGTACCATAATATATATTTCGACGGTCAGTTTGCCGATGAGCAGATTAGCGGCAGCCTGAGGATAAATGATGAGAATGTATGGATAGACGCCAACGGATTGGTGGACTTGTCGGAGGAAGACACCCGCTTTGACCTTGGTCTGCGCGTGGAACACCTCCGCCCGGGGGCGCTGCGCCTGACAGACAAACTACTCGAATTGGAAGTGAGTTGCATGAACTACATCAGCATCTACACCTCGGGAAAGACGCCTGCCGAGATTATGGACAATATGACGGGGTACCTGATTGTGGACACATTGCTGCTGCGGAACGGCGATAAGGAGATGGTGGCGGAACAGATAAAGGTGGTGGTGGATAACCAGATGCTGCGGAACCATCCCGTGCACCAATTGAAGATACAATCGGATTTCCTGACGGCGGGCATCACCGGGGAGTTCTCGTACAACACGATGCCCGGCACGGTGATGGCGTTTGTGGGGCAGTACCTGCCGTCGTTGGGACGCGCGGACGATAATATACATATCAAAAGGCGTACAAATGATGTGGACTTCTATGCGTATTTCCGTGATATAGACAAAATTACGGAGACACTGGGGGTTGGGATACACTTGCCTTCGTATCCGACAGTCAAAGGTTTTCTGCATGAGTCGGAGAACCAATTCGGACTGCAAGCGTACGTACCCATGTTGGCAGGGGAAAGTGCGTCTATGCAGGACCTGACGATTTCGGTAGACAATCTCAATAATAGGGCGAAGTTGTCGGTGTACGCGCTGAGTCACCTGCCACAGGACAACCCTACGACTGCCAAGATAGGCGATGTGAAGACCTATCTGGATATGACCGCGAAGGATGACGTGATAGGACTGACGGTGCGGCTCGACAATACGGACAGCGTCCGCAACGAGGGTGTGATACGTGTCTCGACCATACTCCAGCAATACGCCAACCGTCCGATATGGGATGTGCATATCCACCCGAGCGACATCGTACTGAATGACTCGGTGTGGAGTATCGCGGACGCACACATTATATATACCGCCGCCGACCAGACTCTGGCGGTGGAGCACTTCGGGCTGAGCACCACGAACCAGTCTATCCGCGCCAACGGTATGGCATCGAAGAGCGTGGAGGACTCGATAGATGTGGCATTAGAGAACATCAACGTGAACTACCTGCTGTCCTATACGAATGTGGCGCATGCGCTGTCGGTGGACGGCGCAGCGACAGGCTGGGCTACGATATACGGTCTGTTCTCGCAACCGATGTTCGAGGCACAGGTTACGATGCCCGAAGCGGGACTGAACGGTGTGCCTTTGGGCAGGGCTGTGGCGGAGGCGCACCTGGACAAGGAGAACAAAACGGTAGTCATCACAGGCGATGTGATAGACACTACGGAATACACCATCGCCCATGTGGACGGGCTTGTGAAACCCGAAGGGTATTGGGAACTCGACATTGCGTGCGACAGCGTGAACCTTGCGATAGTGAATTTCTGGACGAAGGGTATCCTGTCGGACCTCAAAGGACTGGGGTACGGCAACCTGCACATAGGCGGTCACCGGCGCGAGACCTACATCACGGCAGGGCTGTACGGCAAGAACGCCCAACTGACGGTACCGATGATTGGGGCGACGTTCATGTTTTCGGACTCGGTGCTGATGGACTCCACGGCAATACGCTTCCCCCATATCACACTGTACGACATGGAAGGGCACAAGGGTACGTTTGACGGCGCACTGACACACACACAGTTTGAGGATTTCCGCTACAACATGACGGCGACGGTGGAGAAAATGCTGGCTCTGAATCTGCCATACGACCCGCAGTCGATGTTCTACGGCAAAGTATATGGCACGGGAAGGGTGGATATACAGGGCGACCAGAAAGAGTGCCGTATCGGCGTGAATGCACAGACGGAATCGCGGTCGAAGTTCTACCTGAGCGTAAACACAGCCAGTACTGCGGCATCAACTTCGTTTATCAATTTCGTGGAGCCCGACACCACCTCGCACAGTCTGCTGCGGCTGCTGCAACAGCCTGCGGACAAACAGGCGAAGGCAGAGAAGAAGAGTTCGACAAGGGTGCTGCTGTCGTTGCAAGTGGATGTTACACCCCAGGCGGAGATTAACCTGCGCATGGGCGGTGATGACGGTTTGCGCGGTCGCGGGGAAGGCAATCTGAAGTTGAACTATGACGACCGGACAGGCGATGTGCAGTTGCTGGGTACCTACACGCTGCAGTCGGGTACGTTTACCTTCTCGCTCGGCAATATCGTTCGCCGCAGTTTCGAGATAGCAGAGGGTAGCCGTGTGATATGGAGCGGTGACCCGACCTCACCGAGTGTGGACGTGACGGGCAAATACCACCTGACGGCATCGCTGCGCGACCTGTACGGAAGCGAAATAGAGCAGTTGGCGACCAACAGGACATCGGTACCGGTGAACTGCGTGCTCCACATGACAGACCAACTGTTCAACCCGATTATCTCGTTCGCAATAGAACTGCCGCAGTCCGACGAGTCCGTGCAAAGCCAAGTGCGCTCGATGATTAACACCAACGAGATGCTGATGCGTCAGGTGATATACCTGCTGGTATTCAACCGGTTCTATACGCCCGACTATCTGCAGAACACCAAGAATGTAGGGCTCAACGAGACCTACTCGCTGCTGTCGTCCACCATCACGGGGCAGATAAACGCATGGCTGAGCAAACTGACGGATGTCTTCACCATGGGCTTCAATATCCGCACGGACGGCGAAGGGGCTACGGCAAGCCAGGAGTACGAGGCGAACTTCCAACTGCATCCTATCAACCAGTTGCTGATAAACGGTAACTTCGGGTACCGCTACAATGACCTGAGCAACCGTCCGTTCTTCGGCGACCTTGACGTGGAGTATATGCTGACCGAGAACGGGAAACTGCGTGCCAAAGCCTATACGCATACGGTGGACAAGTACTCGCTGCGGCAGGCGAATACGGTGCAGGGCGTGGGCTTTGTGTTCAAGCACGACTTCAACTGGAAACCCCGTCACAAGAAGGACACCACACAGACCGCAACGCCACGGGACAGCATCGCGACAGGGAAATAACATATTGATATACACAACCTTATTACCATGCTCATCAAGACTTACGGTGCCGCCGTGCAAGGCATAGACGCAGTGATAATCACCATTGAGGTACACGCCGAGGCGGGGTATGACTTCACGCTGGTCGGCTTGCCCGACAACGCGGTGAAGGAGAGCCGTGAACGAATCATGTCCGCCATTGCCGTCAACGGTTTCGGCAAGCCCAAGCATACCCTGACCATCAATATGGCACCCGCCGACATCAAGAAAGAGGGTGCGGCATACGACTTGCCGCTGGCGATAGGCGTGCTGGCAGCAGAGGAGTTGGTGCAGACACGGTTATTAGAGCAATACCTGATTATGGGCGAGTTGTCGCTGGACGGTTCGTTGCACGCGATACAGGGTGTGCTGCCTATGGCATTGGCGGCGCAACGTGCAGGTTACAAGGGGATTATCCTGCCCACAGCGAATGCCCGCGAGGCGGCTGTGGTAAACGGACTGGAAGTCTATGGCATGGAGCACCTGTTGGACGTGGTTCGTATGCTGAACGGTACGCAAGCCTTCGAGCCCGTGACGGTGGATATCGCTGCGGAGTTCGCGTTGCATGCCTTTCCCACGGACTTGGATTTCGCCGATGTGCGCGGACAGGCAAGCACCCGCCGCGCAATGGAAGTGGCAGCCGCAGGGGGACATAACCTGCTGATGATTGGTCCTCCCGGGGCGGGTAAGAGCATGATGGCGAAACGGTTGCCGTCGATATTGCCACCGCTGACGCTGGGCGAAGCATTAGAGACGACGAAGATATACTCGGTGGCAGGTATGATGGCGCAGTACACCAAGCAAGACGGGCGTGCCGCTGCGCTGATTGTGCAGCGACCGTTCCGCAGTCCGCACCATACGGTGACCGATGTGGCACTGGTGGGCGGCGGGAGCAACCCGAAGCCCGGCGAGATAAGTCTGGCACACAACGGGGTGCTGTTTCTTGACGAACTGCCTGAGTACAAGCGTTCTGCGCTGGAAGTGATGCGCCAGCCGCTGGAAGACAGGCGGATATGCGTGACAAGGACAAAGATGAGCGTGGAGTACCCTGCGGCGTTTATGCTGGTGGCTGCCATGAACCCTTGCCCGTGCGGACACTTCGGGGAGAACAACCCTGCGCACCCGTGTACGTGTACGCCTGTGCAGATACAGCGATACCTGAACCGTATATCGGGTCCGCTGCTGGACAGGATTGATATTCAGTGCGATATACAGGCGGTGCCTTATGAGCAACTGCGCAGTATGGAGCCCGGCGAGAGTAGTGCGGCTATGCGCGAGCGTGTGGTCAAGGCACGGGAGATACAGCGGAAACGCTTTGCGGAGTACAACCGGACCGCGGAAGTGCCAGTGCACTGCAATGCGCAGATGACGCCGAAGATGCTGCGGACATTCTGCGTGCTGTCCGAGGAGTGTGACCGGTTGCTGGGTTTTGCGATGAGCAAGATGGGCTTGTCGGCGCGCGCTTACGACCGCATACTGAAAGTAGCCCGCACCATTGCCGATATAGACAACAGCGCGGACATTCAACCACGGCACCTCACGGAGGCGATTTCCTATCGGAATCTGGATAGGGAGAGCAGGTATTTCTAAATCTATTTACTCAAATATCGGTCGGCATCCATGGCGGCTTTGCAGCCGGAGGCGGCGGCGACGATGGCCTGGCGGTAGTGCGGGTCGGCACAATCGCCGGCAGCAAACACGCCCGGGATATTGGTGCGGGGACTGTCGCCATCCGTGATGATGTAGCCTTCGGCATCACGGTTCAAGTATCCGGCAAACAAATCCGTGTTCGGACGATGCCCGATGGCAAGGAAGAATCCGTCAATATCAATATGGCGGAGTTGCTCGTCGGGCGTGCCTTTCCTATATATAAGGTCTGCGCCGTGCACCTTGTCCTCGCCCGTGAGGCGCAGGGTGTTGCACTCGAAGAGCACTTCGATTTTCGGATTCTCAAGGACACGCTTCTGCATGATGTCGGAGGCGCGCAGGTAGGGTTTGCGGACAATCATATAGACCTTTTCGCAAAGCCCTGCGAGGTAAGACGCTTCCTCACATGCCGTGTCGCCGCCACCTACGACAGCCACCGTCTTTTTGCGGTAGAAGAATCCGTCGCACGTGGCACATGCCGAGACTCCGCGCCCCTTGTAGTCCTCTTCGGACTGTATGCCGAGGAACTTGGCACTTGCGCCCGTGGCGATGATGACCGTGTCGGCGGTCCACCACTCGTTGTCGTCAATCTGCACACGCTTGGGCGAGGTGCTGAAGTCCACTTTGGTAACCACGCCTGCGCGTATGTCTGCGCCAAAGCGTTCCGCCTGACGACGCATGTCATCCATCATTTGGAAGGGTTCGACGCCGTCGGGGTAGCCTGGGAAATTCTCTACTTCGGTGGTAATCATGAGTTGTCCGCCCGTCTGCATGCCCTCGAAGAGGACAGGGTGGAGGTTAGCGCGCGAGGCGTAGATGGCAGCGGTGTAGCCCGCAGGTCCGGAGCCGATGATGAGGCACTTAGTATGCATAACAATTTGTAAATTTGGCAATTTGTAAATTTGAAAGTTACCGCAGGTCGTTGAGAAAGGCGTCGGGCTTTTCGATAGTAAACGACTGAGGGTCAGTGATATATGCGGGATTGGTGAGGCGAAGCGAGGTCGTCCTGCCCGTGGTCTCGCGGAGTTCTATTGACAAGGGGAGCAACGTGGCGGTTTCGACCTTGAGCACGAAACGTGCGATGCCCGCCGAAAGGTCGTCGGGGGTGAGGGTGATGAGGGTCTGCCCTTTGCCGGAAAGGGGCTTTTCGTCCACCTGACAGACGGGGACGAGTGCCTTGGCGTAGAGGAAAGGGTTGGTTTGGAGCAACTCCTCCTCGGTGGGCGTGGAGAGCGTAAGTTCCTCAGAATCTTCGCTGTACATATAGAGCGTCTGCCCGTCGAATGCCGATTCAATAGCCCACATCGACAGAAGGAACTGCCTGCCGTGCATGGTGAGTGTGCCCGAGTAGGTCATGGGTTGCGACTGGTCATCGGTGACGGTAAGGGTGAAGTCCGAGCGGAGTGTCTTGTCCTCTAACGAGGATAAGAGCGTGGGGAGGGTGGAGGCTGACAGGGTGGTGCTGCAAAGGAGCATGAGCACGCCTAATATGTTGCGTATTTTTGCGATATTCATCAGTTGTTTTATTATTGTTTGTATTCTATCCGTTGCCTATCCCTTGCGTATGGGTTGCGCATCCCTTGCTGTTTGACCCGACAAAAACGCGGGGAAGTATTGACTTTATTTAGGAATTTATCGCCGCATTGTCTCGGCATTGCCGCATCATTGTCGCGGGTCTGTCGCGGGTCGGTAGGGAGTCTGTCGCGGGTCGTTTGCTGAAAATCAGGGCAGGCACACCTTATATAATATAGGGGGTGTGCGAGGCGGGTCAGACGGCACCGAGGTCTTGCAGTTTCTGTTCGAGCATGTCCATGTCCTGAATCAGCACATCGCGCCCTTTGGGGCCCTTGTTGGGACCGACGATGCCCGCGGCTTCGAGTTGGTCGGACAGTTTGCCCGCACGGTTGTAGCCAATCTCGAAAGCACGTTGCAGGCGCGAGGTGGAGCCCTCCTGCTTGGCGACCACGTAGCGTGCCACGTCGGCAAACATGGGGTCGAGACGTTTCATATCCACGCTGCCTGGGGTGACTGCATCTTCCTGACCCTCAGGGATATACTCGGGCAGTTGGTAGGGTTCGAAGTAGTGCTGCTGCTCCTCAATGTACTCGACGATAGCGTCCACCTCGGGGGTGTCCACGAAGGCGCACTGGATACGGGTGATGTTGCCGTTGCCGGCGTAGAGCATGTCGCCGCGTCCGATGAGTTGCTCGGCACCTTTGGCATCGAGGACGGTGCGGGAGTCGATGACGGACTGCGTGCGGAGGGCGATACGGGTCGGGATATTCGCCTTGATGACGCCCGTGACGATGTTCACGGACGGGCGCTGGGTGGCGAGAATCATGTGCATACCCACGGCACGCGCCTTCTGCGTGATGCGGGCGATAGGCGTCTCCACCTGTTTGCCTGCCTGCATGATAAAGTCACCGTACTCGTCGATAACTATCACAATATAAGGCAGATAGCGGTGGTGGAGCGAGTCCGCCACGAGTTTTTCGGGGTTGAGGCGGCGTTTGACGAACTTGTCGTTGTAGTCCTCGAGGTTGCGCACACCGGCGTCCATGAGGAGTTTGTAGCGGTTCTCCATCTCGATGACGAGGGAGTTGAGGGTGTTGATGACCTTCTCGCAGTCGGTGATGATGATGTCCTGCTCCTCAACGTCGGGCATGGCGGCGAGGTAGTGGCGGTAGAGTTCCTTGTAGGGGGAGAACTCGACCATCTTCGGGTCCACGAGGACGAGTTTGAGTTCGGCGGGGTGCTTCTTGTAGAGCAGCGAAGTGAGTATGGCGTTGATAGCCACGGACTTACCTTGCCCCGTGGCACCTGCCACGAGGAGGTGCGGCGTCTTGGCGAGGTCGAAGAGGAAGACCTCGTTGGTGATGGTGCGGCCGATGGCGATGGGCAGGCGCATCTTCTGCTCGTCCTGGAAGCGTTTGGACGCTATCACCGAGTGCATACTAACGGTTTGCGGCTTTTCGTTGGGCACCTCGATGCCGATGGTTCCCTTGCCCGGCATGGGGGCGATGATACGGATGCCCGTGGCGGAAAGGGAGAGCATGATGTCGTTCTCGAGGTTGGCTATCTTCGAGATTTTGACGCCCGCCTTGGGGACCAACTCGTAGAGCGTGACGGTAGGTCCGACGGTGGCTTTGATGCTGTCGATTTCGATGCCGAAGTTGCGGAGGGTGGTCACGATGCGGTTGGCATTTGCCTGCTGCTCGTCCTGGTTGATGACGGGCGCGGTCTCGTTGTCATAGACCTTGAGGAGGTTGAGGGGCGGGAAATGGTAGTTCTCGAGGTCCTTGCGGGGGTCGTAGGGACCGAGTTTATGCAGCAGAAAATCAGGGTCTTGCTCGCTGAGTTCCACGTCCTGGGGCTCCTCGATGTCAAGGGGAGTATCGCCCGTTTCGTCTTCAGGCTCCGGTTCAGAAGGCTCTTCCGACAGGTCATCTTGCGTGTGTGTATTCTCAATGGTGACGGTAATCTCGCCCGCAGGAGCGGTATCTGCAGCGGGAGCCTCTGTGTCCGCGATGTCAATGGTGATGGTATTCCCGCCGGTGTCCTCGCCGTTGGGCTCTATCTGTATCTCAATGGGCGTATCTTCTTGAACGTCAGTACTTTCCTGCTCCTCTTGCGGCTTCGGCTTGCGGGTGAAGAGGCGCTTGCACCATTGTCCGAAACGGCGGCAGTTGTCGATGAAATGGCGGTCGATGACAATGAGGAATATCACGAGCACGACAATGAGAATGAGCAGAAGTCCCAGCCATTGGATGTAGGAGGTCGCCCATTCAGAGATGATTTGACCGTGCGCGCCACCCCATCGGAAGAAGGAACCGATGCCCGTCATCTGTTGCGCAAAGCCGAGGACGATGGAGCCCCAGAATGTACCGAACAACGTGATAAACAGCAGTTTCCACCCTTTCAGCGGGAACTCGTAGAGGAGACGTGCGGCATAGACGCCCAGCGCGAGGATGGGGAGGATGGCAACGATGCCGAAAGCCCCGTCAATCAATCCGCGGGAGATAACCGCCCCTGGCAGTCCGAGGGCGTTGGTGATGCCTGTGCGGATAGCACGGCGGTCGGAGGCGCTCTCGATGATGGAGTAGTCGTTGGCACCCGTGAAGAAGAAACTGATGTAGGCGATGAGCAGCATGAGCGCTATCGCCATCAGTGTGATGCCGATGATGAGACGGAAACGGCTGCTGCGCAGGATATTGCCGCAGGTATGGAGAGTCTGACGCAGGTCGAACTTGCGGGTGCGCTCTACGCGGATGGGGTTCGTATCGGTGTCGCCCGCGGTGGTGCGGGTGGTGGGTTTGGAGATTCGTCTTGCCATATGCCAAACGGGATTGGTTTAGTTTGCAAAGGTACTGCTTTCCCGCGACTTCTGCAACCGCAATCCGATTTTTTCGCGGTAAGTTGAGGGAAAACATATGTGAAACAAAAAGCCGCTTGAGGTTCTCTCAAACGGCTTCGGAGTTGCCTAACCAGGACTCGAACCCAGACAGACAGAACCAGAATCTGTAGTGCTACCATTACACCATTAGGCAGTGCTTTCTCAAAAGCGGCTGCAAAGGTACTGCTTTTTGTGGAAACGAGCAAATAAAAGAGCAAAAAATGTATTTTTTTTTGTTTTTTAGGCTATTTGTAAATCCAATAGCCTGCCGCTCCTGCCAAGACGATTAGCAGGATGGGATGGGATAGTATATTCACTAATTTCTTTCCCCATACTGTGCCACTACGTACAAACTGCGGTAGGATGGTAAAGATACATACGAGTGCGAATATCAGCCAACTGCGCCAATCGATGAAACTGGCCGGTGTCATGAGACAGAGCGCTGCTGCGGCAATCAGGCCCAAGACGGACAGGCGCAGAAAGTGCATGGTGTTTTGGAAATAGGGGCTGCGCTGAAAGCGTGTGTTGAGCACAAAATAGATTTTGCACAACGCCAACATGATTACCAAACTTGGCAGCACAATCGCCGACGTAGCGACAATGCTTCCCCATACACTGCCCGTCGCGGTATAGCCCACATACGTGGCGCAGTTGATGCCTATCGGTCCTGGAGTTACTTGGCTAACAGCCACTATATCAACGAATTCTGACTGTGTGAGCCAGCCATGGGTCTCCACTTCGTGCTGAATGAGCGACAGGATAGCCAGTCCGCCGCCAAAGCCGAACAAGCCTATCTTGAGGAAACTGAGAAACAACTGCAGGTAAATCATCGCTGCCTCCTTTCCCGTAGCCACGTGTATGCCAGTGTCGCCACGACGGTGATGAGGATAATCCATACGGGTGACAATCCGCCGAGCCATATCAGCAGGGCACCCGCAACAGGTGCGAACGCCGTTGCCCAAGTAATCTTAGCACTCTTTGCCATCTTGCACAGCGGGGCTGCAATCAGTGCCACCACAGCCGGTCGGATACCCTTGAACACCGCCTCGACGGCAGGCTTGTCCTTGAAGTCCCGGAACACCATGGCGATTGCCAGAATGATGAGGAACGAGGGCAGCACGGCACCTAACACCGTGGCAATCACGCCCCGCCAACCGTATATGCGCCAGCCGATGAAAACCGCCGAATTGACTGCTATCAGTCCGGGGGCTGCCTGCGCGAGGGCAATCATGTTAAGAAACTCCTCCTCGTCAATCCAATGCTTGTTGTCCACCACCTCTTTCTGTATCAGCGGCAGCATGGCATAGCCTCCCCCAAGCGTGAAAGTACCTATCTTGAGGTAGGTCCAAAACAACTCGAAAAACATTTTCATGTCAGGGGGAGTTAGAGATTAGGAAGTAGAGATTAGGGATTAGTTTTCACGTATCTGCTGCTTGATGAATTTCACCAGCATGTTGATGGCGGCATTGTTGTGCCCGCCTTGCGGGATGATGACGTCCGCATATCGTTTGCAGGGCTCTATGAACTGCTCGTGCATGGGTTTGAGGACACGCTGGTAACGCTCCATCACCGCCTCTACGGTACGTCCGCGCTCCACGATGTCGCGCTGTATAACACGTATCAGGCGGTCGTCGGCATCGGCATCAACGAAGATTTTGAGGTCCATCTGTTCGCGCAGGTGGTAGTCGCGTAGTGCCATAATGCCCTCAACGACAATGATTTCGCGGGGTTCGATGTGTATGGTCTCTTTTTGGCGGGTGCAGGTGAGGTAGTCGTACACGGGCTGCTCTATCGCCTCGCCGTTTTTGAGCATTTCTATCTGCTTCACCAACAGGGGCCATTCGAAAGCATCGGGGTGGTCGAAGTTGATGTTCTGACGCTCCTCGACGGGCACATGGCTGCTGTCTTTGTAGTATGAATCTTGGGGGATTACCACCACTTCGCCTTTGGGCAGGCGCTCTGTCAATTTTCGAACCACCGTTGTTTTACCCGAGCCGGTGCCGCCCGCAATGCCGATAATAAACATAGATATTGATGTTTGCCTTCGGGCTGCAAAAGTAGTATTTTTTTTTCATATGTGCAAGTGCGAAAGGTTCATCGGTTCATGGGTTCACTTTTTTTCAGAGGGTATGTTGGAAAAATGGAAAATATAGAAAATATAAGGTATATATAGGATGAAATATACATATATTTACATATAATAATTATATATTATATGTATAAGTATTTAATAATCTGTATATTATGTTTTTAGAGTGGGTATATGCAGGGTAGTGTATGGGTAAAAAAAAGATGAACCTTTGAACCCTTTTTTAAGGGGGGTAAAGGTTAGAGGATAGAGATTAGGGGGTAGTGAATAGCAGTAGGGGCTATAGAGTAGCGGTTAGTGTAGAATTTAAGTGTCGGGGCATGACGTATTTCCGAGAGGTTACCGAGACCTTACCGAGTACTTCTCTTATCAACGGGCGGCTACGCCGTATTATCACTAATTAGTATAAAAATCCATATCTTTCCACAAACTCCATGTCTTGAAAAATTAGTGCAACTGATATATACGAACTGAGTACTGATATATGTCTAACTTGGAACGTGCGCGCACGCGCGCGTATAAATGCGGTTTTTGTTCGTTTTTTTGTATTTTTGATATGAACAAACCCGCTATGTTGATTGTTCTATCTTGGCATAAGAAGGTAAGTTATGAAGATAAGCCGTTTGTTAAAAAGGTTTATGGGTTCAAAGGTTCATCTTTGAATTGTCTGATACAATCACAAGCATAAGTGGTTTGGTTATCACGTATGTTACAAAAGTCTGCAAGGCAACGACTGAACATCTTGCTGACCTTTCTCTAATCTCTACCCTCTACTCTATTCCTTATTGTGAATCAGTTCGTAGGCGAAGGCGGGGATGTCGATGCCATCGAAAGTGCCGGAGGTCATCATGAGCAGGGCGGTGTTGTGATAATCCAAGCCGCGCAGGCGCGTTTGCAGGGCTTGGCTGTCGGTGAAGACCTCTACATTGTCAGTGCCGAAAGCACGGCGTACATCTTCGGCATGAATGGGCGTAAGGTGCTTGTGCTCAATCACTTTCGGGTTGAAATAGACCAAGGCGACATCGGCTTCCGCCATACAGCCATGGTACTGCGGCAGGAAGTCCGCCATAAGAGACGAGAACGTGTGCAACTCCATACATGCAACAAGACGCTTGTCGGGATAGTGCTCGCGCACGGCATTGACAGTGGCACGCAGTTTGCTGGGCGAGTGGGCGAAGTCCTTGTACGCTACGTTGTCACCGATTTCGGCAATCTTCTCAAGGCGGTTGCTGGCCCCCGTAAAAGAGGCAATAGTATGGTAGAAGTCGTTACGGGCTACGCCGATGGCTTCGCACGCCAGGCATGCCGCCTGAAGGTTCTGCATGTTGTGCCGTCCGAAGACCTGCATGGGGATGTTGCCCTTGTAGGCATTGTACGGAATACATTGAATATCAGGGCGTGCGTTGGCTGCCAATGCGCGGAGGTTTTCGTCGCCCTCGTAGTAGATAAAGGTGCCGTCGGGTTCAATTCCTGCTACGAACTTGCGGAAGGTGTCCACGTACTCGGGGAAAGTGGGGAAGACGTTGATGTGGTCCCACGCAATGCCCGTGAGGATTGCCACATGCGGGTGGTAGAGGAGGAACTTGGAACGGCGGTCGAGTGGGGAAGTGAGGTACTCATCGCCCTCAAAAACAGCGTAGCGGGCAGTGTCGGAAAGACGTACCATGGTGTCGAAACCCTCTATCTGTGCGCCGACCATGTAGTCCGCCTCGATGCCGAGGTGACGGAGGACATAGAGAATCATGGCGGTAGTGGTGGTCTTGCCGTGGCTTCCGCCTACGACGATGCGCACCTTGTCTTTGGTCTGCTCGTAGAGGTACTCGGGGAAGGAGTAGATGCGTATGCCGAGTTCGCGTGCGCGAAGCAGTTCGGGGTTGTCCTCACGGGCATGCATGCCGAGGATGATGGCGTCGATGTCAGGGGTAATGAGTTCGGGGTGCCAGCCCATCTGCTCGGGCAAGAGTCCCGCATTGCGGAGGTGGGTGAGTGCGGGGTCGAAGATTTCATCATCGGAACCTGTGACGACGTATCCTTTTTTGCCGGCTACTGCGATTGCCAGATTGTGCATGGCAGCACCGCCGATGGCGATAAAATGTATTCTCATAATGTATCTGTATTTATCTGTTTGTCGTGTAGAATGAGGTTGAGTAGGGCTTCCACGGCTTGCTCTTGGGGGATATTCTTGAGCACGCACTCTTTGCCGCGGTAGAGGCTGATGCGCCCGCGACCTGCGCCCACGTAGCCGTAGTCGGCGTCTGCCATCTCGCCGGGACCGTTGACGATACAACCCATGATGCCTATTTTCAGTCCTTGCAGGGGTTGCCCTGTTTTGGGGTCGGTGAGGTGCCGGGTGGCGGCTTTGACCTCGGCGATGGTCTTCTCGAGGTCGAACAGGGTTCGTCCACAACCCGGGCAGGAGATATACTCCGTCTTATATACGCGCACGCGCGAGGCTTGGAGGATGTCTTTGCCCAGGCGTTCCAACTGTTCGGCAGTGAAATGCGGGTTCTGCAATACGAGATTTGTGGCGTTGTATTGCCACAACAGGCGCCCGCATTCTGCGGATGCGTGGAGTTGGAAGAGTGCCCAATCGGTGTCGTGGTTGGCGTAGAAGACGGTGTCGCCCTCTACTGCAGTGTGTGTATCTGCATTATATCGAATGCTCTGTGTATCAACGAAATAATCCACCAATGCGCGGGCAACGGGTATCTCGTTCTCGGGGGCTTCGCTCAGGCTGACACGTACCGTGTCGCCGATGCCGTCTGCCAACAGGGCTCCGATGCCTACAGCCGACTTGATGCGTCCGTCTTCACCCTCACCGGCTTCCGTCACGCCCAAATGGAGCGGGAATGCCATACCCTCTGCGTCCATCTGCTGCACCAGAAGGCGTACTGTGTCCACCATGACGCGCGTGTTGCTGGCTTTGACGGAGATGACGATGTCGGAGAAATGCTCGCTGACTGCCACGCGGAGGAACTCCATCACACTCTCCACCATGCCGGCAGGCGTGTCGCCATAACGGGACATGATGCGGTCGCTCAGACTGCCGTGGTTGACCCCAAGGCGGAGGGCGGTGTGGTGCTCGCGACAGATGTTGAGCAGGCGTGTGAAGCGTTCGCGCAGCCGTGTGAGTTCGGCTTGATACTCCTCATGGGTGTAGTCGATATGACGGAACTTGCGTGCGGGGTCGATGTAGTTGCCCGGGTTGATGCGCACTTTTTCCACCACCTGTGCAGCGGCATCCGCTACGTCGGCTTGGAAGTGGACGTCGGCAACGAGGGGGGTAGGGGTGTGGAGGTTGTCGTGTATCCTCTTCAGCGACTCCACTTCGCGAAGCCCCTGTGTGGTGAAACGCACCAGTTCAGCCCCCGCGGCAATACAGCGTTGTGCCTGTGCCACACTGCCATCGATGTCATTGGTCGAGGTATTTGCCATAGTCTGGATGCGGATGGGCGAGAGGCTGCCTATTGACAGATTGCCCACCTGCGTCTGTGTTGTTTGGCGGCGTGAATATGTCCGATTTATGTCCATAAATAATTTTATTTACCCTTTTGTGGCAAAATAATGTCCTAAGATTTGCACGGTTCAAAAAAAAGCAGTACCTTTGCAGCCGCTTTTGAGAAAAAGCCTGAATCAGTAGCTCAGCAGGTAGAGCACATCCCTTTTAAGGATGGGGTCCTGGGTTCGAGCCCCAGCTGGTTCACAGGAAGGGAGAGCATTGCTCTCCCTTTTTGCTGTCTCATTTCCTGCACTATCCACCTTTTATTTCACCACAACCAAGTAGTAGTTCTTCTTGCCCTTCTGGAAGAGGATGTACTTGTCGTTGAGGAGTGCCTTGGCGTCAATGGGCGTTTGGGCGTCGGTGAGTTTCTCCTTGTTCATGGAGAAGCCGTTCGCCAGAATCATCTTGCGCGCCTCACCCTTGCTGGGGAAGATTTGCGTCTTTTCGGCAAGTAGGTCGAGCGGTGCGATGCCGGCTTCGAGTTCGGCACGGCTAATCTCGCACTGCTCCACACCATCGAACACCTGAAGGAAAGTCTCTTCGTCGAGTTTGTGCAGAGCCTCTGCCGTGGCGTTGCCGAAGAGGATGTTGCTTGCCTCTACGGCGGCATCGTAGTCCTCACGGCTGTGTACCATGACGGTGACCTCTTCCGCCAGGCGTTTCTGCAGCAGACGCAGGTGCGGTGCTTGGTCGTGTTCGGCAATCAGGGCGTCAATCTCAGCCTTTTCCAGACAGGTGAAAATCTTGATGTAGCGCTTGGCATCCTCGTCACTTACGTTGAGCCAGAACTGGTAGAAACGATAGGGGCTCGTATAGCGGCGGTCAAGCCAGATATTTCCGCTTTCGGTCTTGCCGAACTTGCCGCCGTCGGCTTTGGTAATCAGCGGGCAGGTGAGTGCATAGGCTTCGCCCCCGCCCATCTTGCGGATGAGTTCGATGCCCGTGGTGATATTGCCCCATTGGTCGGAACCACCCATTTGGAGTTTGCAGTTCTTGTGCTTGTTAAGATACACATAATCATAGCCTTGCAGCAACTGATAGGTGAACTCGGTGAACGACATGCCCTGAGAGAACTCGCCGTTGAACCGCTTCTTGACGGAGTCTTTCGCCATCATGTAGTTGACGGTGATGAGTTTTCCGATTTCGCGTGCGAAGTCCAAGAAAGTGTAGTCCTTCATCCAGTCGTAGTTGTTCACCAACTCGGCGGCATTGTCCCCGTGACCGAAGTCAAGGAACTTCTCCAGTTGCTTCTGAATGCACTCCTGGTTGTGGCGTAAAGTCTTCTCGTCCAGCAGGTTACGCTCGGCGGACTTGCCGCTGGGGTCGCCAATCATACCTGTAGCCCCGCCAATGAGTGCAATGGGTTTGTGCCCGCAACGTTGCAGGTGTTTGAGCATCATAATGCCGCACAAGTGCCCGATATGCAGGCTGTCTGCGGTTGGGTCGATGCCCACATACGCCGTTGTCGGCTCTTTCAACAGTTGTTCCTCCGTGCCGGGCATGATGTCCTGCAGCATGCCGCGCCATCTAAGTTCTTCTACAAAGTTCTTCATCGAATTATTTGTGTATTATCTTGAGCGCGCAAAGGTACGATTTTTTCGGGAAAGTACAAACAGAATATCACCAAGCCCCCGAGAAGGTGGGCAGAATCACATACTAATCACATACTAATCACATACTAATCACATACTAATCACATACAGTTAGCCCGACAAATACACGACAATGTGTGAAGTGTGCGGCGCAAAGGTTGTTTGTGCGTGTTGTCCGCCCCCAAGAGTGCCGCCGGCGGGGCGTATGGGGCAAGACCTTATTATATAGTGCCGAATAATGCTATGGTTTGGGTGTAAAAAGTGATTTTTTGACTGAAAAATTTGCACGGCAGAAAAAAAAGATGTACCTTTGCAGTCGAAAACAATAAATTTTCATAGTTAAGGTTTAGGTTTAATGGCAACGAGAGGCTGGGAAGTTTCTCGTTGTTTCTTAAACTCAAAGTGCCGAACTATGGAAATTTGTCGTTAAATGGGGCGGACAAACGGGTGAACAGAGTGCGTGAGGAAATGAGGCGGGGGAGTGTGCAACAGGAAACAAAACGGCTGTGTAATGGACAACAGTGCAGAGAAAACAAATACCAACGGCGAGTTGCAGATAGACTGGAGCAACCCCGAAGACGCTCGCAAGGCCTTCCTTGCGAGTGAAATTTTTAATCGTAAATATAATTAAAAGATATGGCAACAACTTACATGACCGCTGACGGTCTTCAGAAACTGAAAGACGAACTCCAACAACTGGAGTCCGTGGAGCGTCCCCGCGTGATAGCCGCAATAGCAGAGGCACGCGACAAGGGTGACTTGAGTGAGAATGCAGAGTACGATGCAGCCAAAGAGGAGCAGGGTGTGCTGGAAAGCCGCATAGCCATGCTCAAAACCAAAATCATGGACGCACGTATTATCGACGAAAAAAGCATCAAGACGGACGAGGTGCAAATCCTGACCAAGGTGCGCGTGCAGAACCTCAAAACCAAACAAGAGAAAGTATATCAATTGGTTACGGAGAGCGAAGCCAATATACTCGAAGGTAAAATTGCTACCACTACGCCGATTGCCAAAGGCTTGATGGGCAAGAAAGTGGGCGAGATTGCCAAGGTGAGCGTTCCTGCCGGCACACTGGAGTTCAAGATATTGGAAATCAGCATCTAACCTCTAAATGTACAAATTGTAAATTCGTAAACCGTACATAGACATGACTCTTTTCACGAAGATAATCAACGGCGAAATTCCCAGTTACAAAGTGGCTGAGGACGACCATTTTTATGCGTTTCTGGACATTAACCCGCTGCAAAAGGGGCACACGTTGGTTGTTCCCAAATTGCCTGAGCCCGAAGCGGATTATATCTTTGACCTTGACGACCAGACGTTGGCAGATATGATGGTATTCGCAAAGCGCGTAGCCATCGGTATCAAGCAAGCCACTGACTGCAAGCGTGTCGGCGTGGCCGTATTGGGCATGGAGGTGAACCATGTGCATGTGCATCTGGTGCCGATGAACTCGGAACGGGATATGCTCTTCACCAACCCGAAGTTGCAACTGTCCGCCGACGAGATGTCCGAGATAGCCAACTCTATCGCACAGGCTATCGACCCCGTGTGAGAGGGTGGGGGTGTGCTTGTTTTTGGCGTTGTATGCTGTTTTTGTGCGGATTTTGAGAAAAAAGTGCGGCCGAATTTGCATACTCCATAAAAAAGAAGTACCTTTGTACACTTTTTCGGGATAAACCGAAAAGGGTAAATAGATTTAATTAACAATCGTTATGCTGGGCAGTTGGGCTCGCAGAGCCTGTAAAGTCGTCTGTCGGCATAGCCAAAACAAACTAACTAATGGATACGTTAAGTTACAAGACTGTATCGGCAAACAAGGCAACCGCTCAGAAAGAGTGGGTTGTGATTGATGCTGAAGGCCAAGTTCTTGGCCGTATGTGCTCGAAGATTGCCAAAATCCTTCGCGGCAAGTACAAACCTAACTACACTCCCAACGTGGATTGTGGCGACAATGTCATCATTATCAATGCTGACAAAGTGCAACTCACTGGCAACAAATGGAACGACCGCATCTATATCCGCTACACGGGTTTCCCTGGCGGTCAGCGCGAGATGACGCCCGCACAACTGCTGGCTAAAGGTGCAGATCACCTTATTATCAAGGTTGTTAAGGGTATGCTCCCCAAGAACCGTCTTGGCCGCAAACTCATCGACAACCTCTACGTCTTCGCAGGTGCTGAGTACAACATGCAGGCACAGCAACCCAAACAACTTGACATCAACACACTTAAATAATTGGAGATATGGAAATGATTAATGCATTAGGTCGTCGTAAAGCAGCAGTTGCTCGCGTTTATGCACAAGAAGGTACCGGCAAAATCACTGTCAACGGTCGTGATTTGGAGGTTTACTTCCCGAGTCCTATCCTCCAATACATTGTTAAGCAACCGCTTAACAAACTGGGTGTGGCTGAGAAGTATGATATCAAGGTGAACCTCGACGGTGGCGGTTTCAAGGGGCAGGCAGAGGCGCTGCGTCTGGCTATCGCACGTGCGTTGGTGAAGATGAACCCCGAAGACAAGGCTGCTCTCAAGGCTGAAGGCTTCATGACCCGTGACGCCCGTGAGGTTGAGCGTAAGAAACCCGGTCAGCCCAAGGCTCGCAAGCACTTCCAGTTCAGTAAACGTTAATCCAAACGGTGGAGACTCCGCGCCTGGAAAAGGGTGCGGATTACTCTGCTGTTCTTCTCTCCCGCGTTTCTCTGCGGCTTGAGGGAGGTACGGACAAATTATATCAAATAATTCAAACTAATCAAACAAAATGAGAACAAATTTTGATCAACTCCTTGAGGCTGGCTGCCATTTCGGTCACCTCAAACGCAAGTGGAATCCTGCTATGGCTCCTTATATATATATGGAGCGCAACGGTATCCACATCATCGACCTCAACAAGACCGCCATCAAGATTGATGAGGCTGCCGAGGCACTGAAGGCTATCGCCAAGTCGGGTCGCAAAATCCTCTTCGTTTCCACCAAGAAACAAGGTCAGGAAGTGGTTGCCCTCAAGGCTCAAGAGGTGTGTATGCCTTACATCACCGAGCGTTGGGCAGGCGGTATGCTCACCAACTTCCCCACTATCCGCAAGGCTGTGAAGAAGATGACCACCATTGACAAGATGATGACCGACGGCACTTTCGACAACATTTCCAAGCGTGAGAAACTGCAAATCACCCGTCAGCGCGAGAAACTGGAGAAGAACCTCGGCTCTATTGCCGACCTTACCCGTCTCCCGAGCGCGCTCTTTGTTGTTGACGTGATGAAAGAGCATATTGCTGTGGCAGAGGCTAACCGTTTGGGGATCCCTGTTTTCGGTATCGTGGACACCAACTCCGACCCGAATTCTATCGACTACGTTATCCCTGCCAACGATGATGCCACCAAGTCTATCGAGGTGATTCTCAACGCCGTATGCGAGGCTATCAAGGAAGGTCTTGAGGAACGCAAGGTGGAGAAGGCTGACGAAGAGGCTGCTCAGGCACAGGCTGCAGAAGAGGCTCCCCAACCCAAAGAGCGTCGCCAGCGCGTGCGCAAGGCTGCTCCCAAGGCTGATGCCGAGAAGGTAGCCGCTACCGAGGCACCTGCTGAAGAGCCCAAGGCTGAATAAGGTTCGTACAGAATACAACAATCGGGTGCCGGTTCGCTGGCATCCGACTATGCAAAAATCGTACATCGTAAATAACTAAATCGTAAATAATTATGGCTGTTACATTAGCAGATATCAAAAAACTGCGTGACCTTACGGGCGCAGGTATGATGGACGTCAAGAAAGCCCTCGAAGAGGCCAACGGCGATTTCGAGATTGCTCGCGACCTCCTTCGCAAACGCGGTCAGGCTATTGCCGCCAAGCGTAGCGACCGCGAGGCTTCCGAGGGGTGTGTTCTCGGGCGTGCCGAGAACGGCTACGGCGCTATCGTGGCTGTGAAGTGCGAGACCGACTTCGTGGCTAAGAACGCTGACTTCGTGGCTATGGTCAAACTCATCCTCGACATCGCTATGGACCAACGTCCTGCTGACATCGAGGCGCTCAAGAACACCGTTGTGGACGGCAAACTGACTGTCAATGACCTCGTTACAGAGCGTTCCGGCGTTACGGGCGAGAAGATGGAACTTTCCGACTATGTCTTCCTCGCTGCCCCCAAAGTGGACGCTTACAACCACCTCGGCAACAAACTGTCTGCCCTCGTGGGCGCTGACTCGGCTGACGCTGACCAGACCACCGTTCACGGCATCTCCATGCAGGTCGCTTCCATGGCTCCTATCGCCCTCGACGCTGACCATGTGGCACAAGAGGTGAAGGACCACGAACTCGCAGTGGCTGTTGACAAGACCAAGCAGGACGAGATTGCCAAGGCTGTGGAGAACGCTCTCCGCAAGGCAGGCATCAACCCCGCACACGCTGACAGCGAAGAGCACATCGAGTCCAACACCGCCAAGGGCTGGCTCACACCCGAGCAGGCACAGCAGGCACGCGACATCCGCGCTACCGTTCCCGCAGAGGCTGAGGCTCAACTCAATATGAAGAAGATTGAGATGATTGCGCAAGGTCGTCTCGGCAAGTTCCTCAAGGAGAGCACGCTCGTTGAGCAGGCTTACATCATGAGCGAGTCCAAAGAACTCGTCAAGGATGTCCTCAAGAAGAACAACGTCACCATCACCGACTTCAAGCGCGTCACCCTCAACGAGGAGTAATCCGCTATACCGAATGAGGCTGTCCGATATACCATTGGGCAGCCTTATTTTGTTTAATCCCATGCGGTCTCGTGCCCGCGATGTGGCGTTGTCCTGTTGGGGAAACATCAGGGCAACATCAGGGAAAGGGCAGGGAATTGGTTGGAAAATTGTTTAGGGACGTGAAGCGTAAGGAAGGTGTGCGCAACATACTGAGTGCCGTAGCGATGACGATGCCCTGTGGGCAGAGTAGAACTCCTTATCGGCTCGCGTCGTCAGGTAGCCGACCCGCGATACACTCGCGACAGACTCCCGATAGACCCGCGATATATCCCCTCTCGCGCAAACTCTGTTTTTTAATGGTTCTGCATGGGCTTTAATGGAGAATAAAAGGTATTTCAATGGGGGTACGAAAGGTTCTTGGATAGTTGTTGAGTGGTTGTTGGCTTATTGTTGAACGTTTTTGACCTCAACGACATCCCCGTCCCCCGCAATTAATGGCTAATGATATGGTAATTATATGTTCCATTATTTTAACATTTCCTTCGTGTCATCCCCGCGCCATGCTCCTGTAACCGCCCTTTCAAACGGCAACCATTCAGCAAGGGATATGCAATGGATGCGCAAGGGATAGGCTACCCTTGCCGACCCCGTATAATACATTCACTTAATTTAATAAACAACAATATTATGTCCCAAACCAACACGGCTGCAAAGCCAAAGAAGCGTCTTCTCTCGTTGGACGTTTTGCGCGGTATCACCATCGCAGGGATGATTCTTGTCAACAACCCGGGCACGTGGTCGCACATCTATGCCCCGCTGCGACATGCGGCATGGAACGGCTGCACCCCTACCGACCTCGTCTTTCCCTTTTTCGTATTCTGTATGGGAATCGCGATGTACATCTCGTATGGGAAGTTCAACTACGAACTCAACCTCAAGACATTCTCCAAACTCTTCACGCGCGGTCTGTTGATTATCCTCATCGGCTGGGCGCTCAGTTGGTACGGCATGTTCATGCGTCAAATCACGACCGACCACACTTTCGCCTACGCAATCTGGTACTATCCTATTGAACATCTGCGTTTTCTCGGCGTCTTCCCGCGCCTGGGACTTATCACAATCTTCGGCACCTTGCTCATGCTGACGTGCAAACCCCGCAACTGCCTGTGGGTGTCGCTCGGGCTGCTCGTCGTCTATTGTATCCTGCAGAGTGTGACCAACAGTTTTGAACTCAACGAAGCCAACATGGAGTCCGTCGTGGACCTCCTCGTGTTGGGCGACAACCATATCTACCACCTCGGCGGCATACCTTTCGATCCCGAAGGCATCCTCTCCACCATCCCCGCCGTGGCGCACGCCTTGATTGGCGTATGGGTCGGACGGCTCATCATGCACTGCCACGACAACTGGGACAAGGTCACCCGCGTCCTCCTCGCAGGGGCTGTCATGCTCCTTTTCGGCTTCTGCCTTGACTACGCGTATCCCATCAACAAGAGCATGTGGTCGGCATCGTATGTCTTTGTAACCTGCGGACTTGCTTCTCTGCTGCTTGGTATCTTGATTTGGATTCTCGATATACGTCTCCCCGAACTCAATTCCGTAGAGCCTGCCACACGCTTGCAACGCTTCCAACACGGCTTTGCGAACCGCTGGTACAAGTTCTTCGAGTGTTTTGGCGTAAACCCGCTCTTCATATTCTGTTTGAGTGCCATCTTCGTGAACACGATGAACAATATCCGTTTCACGTTCCACGAGGAGACATACAATGTGTGGAGTTTCTGGTACAAGGTATGTATGCAACCCCTCTTCGGTGACACGGGCGGCTCTTTGGCATCAGCCCTCAGCCTCATCCTTGTCCTGTGGCTTATCGCTCATATCCTCTACCGCAAGAAAATCTATATCAAACTATAGCAACAGTAGCGACCATAGGCGTCTTTGACGGTGTCCATCGCGGACATCGCCTTCTCTTTGAGCAACTGCAGTCCTTGGCTCGTGCCGAGGGCTTGCAGCCTGTCATCTACACGTTCCGTCAGCACCCGCTGGAGGTGCTCCGCGGACAGGCACCCGCCATGCTCACCACCTTGGAGGAGCGTGTGGTCATGTTGCAACGCTTTGCAGAGGTTCGGCTTCTGGAGTTCCGCGAGGTGCAGCACCTCACCGCCGAGGATTTCATGCACCGCCTTCACGATGAGGACGGTGTGCAAACGCTTCTTATGGGTTATGACCATCGCTTTGGCTCCGACCGTCTGACGGATTTCGCAGACTATCAACGCCTTGCCGCCCGCGTCGGACTGCAAGTGCACCATGCTACGGAGTGTTTGGACGAAGGGTTGCCGGTCAGTTCCTCACGTATCCGTCACCTTATCGAGCAGGGACGGATAGAGGATGCCAACCGCCTTCTTGGCTATCCGTATGCCATCTCGGGTGTGGTCGTTCACGGTAACGGCATCGGCAGCACTCTTGGCTTTCCCACTGCCAATATCTCCTACTCCCCGTCCAAACTCCTTCCCCTTTCTGGCGTGTACTCCGCCACCGTAGATATTCAAGATATAGAGCAACCAACCATATATCCTATACAAACTTCATCCCCCCTCTCTGAGGGGGTTAGGGGGAGTCTCCTTTCCTTTTCGAGTGGGGTTATTGGGAGTCTCTCCGGGGACGCGGATGCCCTCGTCCGCGGTATAAATGAGTGTGGTAATAGGCAAAATGCGATTGTCAATATCGGTACCAATCCCACTGTCGGCAACACCCGCACCACAGTCGAAGCCCATTTGCTAGACTTTTCGGGTTCTTTGTACGACCATACTTTAACCATTCATTTCCAACGTTTTATCCGTCCCGAGCATCGTTTCTCCTCTTTGGCAGCTCTTACTACTCAAATCCGCTCCGACCTCCGTACTGCTTTCCCTGACATGCATGCCTTGGACTGACGGAATGCAATGCGATGGGCTTTCCCATGAAAGCGGGTGATAATTCTCATGAATACGGGAAATAAAAGAAACGCCTGACTGATGTATTGACTATCAGTCAGGCGTTTGCTATGAAACGGTTATTTTGCGGAAGAGGGGGGATTCGAACCCCCGGTACAGTTACCCGTACGACAGTTTAGCAAACTGTTGGTTTCAGCCACTCACCCACCCTTCCTCGCGTCGTGACGCGTTGTGCTACATGAGTTAATCGGGAGCGCATAAGCGTGCTGTCCCAATCCTGAAAGCGGGTGCAAAAGTACTGCTTTAATTTGGATTGTGCAAATAAATT
Organism: uncultured Bacteroidales bacterium; assembly: GCA_934692905.1. Classification (GTDB taxonomy): domain Bacteria; phylum Bacteroidota; class Bacteroidia; order Bacteroidales; family Paludibacteraceae; genus Colicola. The sequence goes on along the minus strand of CAKUUM010000001.1, from coordinate 43,627 downwards.
CAAGAAAAATTGTACACATCACGCTTTTTTCGTAACTTTGCGGTCTAATCATCAGAAATATATGAGTAAAAAATCAGTTGTATTGGTCAGTTTGACGGTATGCCTGTCGTGGGCGATGGGTATGACGGGGTGCAGCAAGCAGGTTGCTGCAAAGTCAGTGGTACGTCCCGGAATAGAAGTGCTTAAAAGTCAGAACTTTGCACCATTGGAAGGCAAGCGTGTCGGGCTGTGTACCAACCCCACAGGCGTGGACCTGCAGATGCATTCGACCATTGATATCCTGTGGCAGGCAGAGAATGTGAACTTAGTAGCGTTGTATGGTCCCGAACATGGCGTAAGAGGCAACGTGCATGCGGGCGATCATGTTGGTAATGAGACAGATAAGCGCACCGGACTGCGCATGTACTCGCTGTATGGGGCTACGCGCAAGCCGACAAAGGAAATGATGGACGAGATAGACGTGATGGTGTATGATATTCAGGACATCGGTTGCCGCAGTTTCACGTATATCTCCACGATGGGCATGCTGATGGAGGCGTGCGCCGAATACGACAAGGAACTGGTGGTATTGGACCGCCCGAACCCGCTGGGGGGCAACAAGATAGAAGGCAATCTGGTGGAGGACGGCTATGTGTCGTTCGTCAGCCAGTTCAAGATACCTTATATATATGGTCAGACGCCCGGCGAGTTGGCATTGTACCTGAATGCGCAAGCCGAGCACCCGTGCCGCCTGACGGTGGTGCCAATGGAGGGCTGGACCCGCGACATGACATGGGATGAGACGGGTTTGGAATGGGTAGTGGCTTCGCCCCATGTGCCGCAGGGTAAGACCGCGCTTTTCTATCCCGTGACGGGCATCTTCGGCGAGTTCGGGTACGTGAACATCGGCGTGGGCTACACGCTGCCTTTCGAGTTGATGGGCGCGCCGTGGATTAACGCCGACAGCCTCGCGGACGCTATGAATGCCTTGGATTTGCCCGGGCTGTATTTCCGTCCGATTTACTACAAGCCCTACTACAGCGTGTTCAAAGGCGAGCAGATTCAGGGCGTGCAGATTCACATCATGGATTATGAGAAAGCGCGATTGAGCGAGGTGCAATTCCTTATCGTTCAAGAACTTATGCGGTTGTACCCCGACAAGGACTGGTTAAGCCTGTGCGACCAAAGTCGCTTCGGCATGTTCGACAAAGTGTGCGGCACCAACAAGATTCGTGAGATGTTCGGGCAACGGTACCGCTGGGAGGACGTACAGGATTATTGGTACAAGGACGTGGAGACATACAGGGAGGCGTCAAGCAAGTATTACCTATATTAAAGACTCCCCCTGCCCCCTCAAGTTCACCCCATTTCACCCTATCGGGCTTATGGGGACCCCGAGAAAGAGGGGGCTAACAGAGTGGATATGGGTTGCCTATCCCTTGCTCATCCCTTGCGTATCCCTTGCTGAATCACCTATTCTTGACACGAGATTGTGTCGAGGGCTTCTCGGGGGTCTATCGCGGGTCTAGCGGGGGGCGGTTGAGGCGGTTTGGGTGTAAAAAAGAAAGATTGTGAATAAAGTTTCGCGGGACTGCCGCGGAAAGACAAGAATGAAACGATATATTGAGCGTTTAGCGTGGGGAACGGACGCGGGTTTCTACCGCCTGATTCCTGAAGAGGTGCTGCACCCCGCCACCGAGGAGGACGTGCAAGCCATTATGCGGCGTGCGCACAAAGAGGGCAAGCATGTCACGTTCCGTGCGGCAGGCACCAGTCTGAGCGGGCAGGCGATAAGCGACAGCCTGCTGGTGGTATGCGGCAAGAAGTGGGAGAAATACAGTTTAGGCAAAGATAATCAGACCATTACGCTGCAACCCGGTATCATCGGGCAACGTGTGAACGAGATACTGAAGCCCTACGGCAAGCACTTCACGCCCGACCCCGCCAGCATCAAATCGGCGATGGTGGGCGGCATCGTGATGAACAACGCCTCGGGCATGTGCTGCGGTACGCACGCCAACAGTTACCGCATGCTGCAGTCGGTGCGCATCGTGCTGCCCGACGGGTGCGTGCTGGATACGGGCGACCAGCGGAGCCGGTCGGAGTTCCTGATGTCGCATGCGCGGTTCGTGCGCAAGATTGACGACCTGCGGTTGCAGGTGCGTAAGAACAAGAATCTCAGCGAGTTGATACGCAAGAAGTACCAGATAAAGAACGTGACGGGTTTGACTATTCTGCCGTTTGTGGAGTTTGAGGACCCGTTTGACATCATCGCCCACCTGATGGTGGGCAGTGAAGGCACGCTGGCGTTCCTGTCGTCCGTGACCATGCGCACGGCTGACCTGCTGCCCTGCTCGGCATCGGCGCTGCTGCTGTTCCCGACCACGCAGTCGGCGTGTGAGGCGGTGACGGAGATGAAGCAGACGCAGATGCTGTCCGCCGCGGAGTTCTTCGACCGCAAAGCCATGCGTACCGTGGAGCAGGATTTCCCCGAACTGCAGGGGCTGCCCGAAGATGCGGGGGCAGTACTGATAAAGACAGAAGCCGCTACCGCTGAAGAACTTACGCAGAAGAACAACGTCGTTTTGGAGGTGCTGCGCCACTATACGCTCTGCCAACCTGCGATGTTCACGTCCGACCCCGTGCAGGTGGGCAAATACTGGGCGATGCGCTCGGGCATCTTCCCCGCCGTGGGCGGCACGCGCGAGATAGGCACTACGTGTCTGATTGAGGACATCGCGTTCCCCATTGAGCACCTCGCCGAGGCGACATTGGACCTGCAACGGCTGTTCCGCGAGCACCACTATCCCGATGCCGTGATTTACGGGCATGCGCTGGAGGGGAACTACCATTTCATTCTCAATCAGCGGTTTGACACGCCCGAAGCCGTTGCGCAATACGACAGGATGATGCACGCCGTGGTGGACCTTGTGGTGGACAAATACCACGGGAGTCTGAAGGCGGAGCACGGCACGGGGCGCAACATGGCGCCGTTTGTGCGCCGCGAGTGGGGCGACGAGGCATACGCCCTCATGCGCGAGGTGAAGACCCTGTTCGACCCCGACAACATCATGAACCCGGGGGTGATTTTCAACGAGGACGAACACTCGTATCTGGAGCATATCAAGCCGCTTCCCGAGGTGAACGCGCTGATAGACAGGTGTATAGAGTGCGGGTTCTGCGAGGTGAACTGCGTGAGTTGCGGGTTCGCGTTGTCGAGCCGCCAACGGATTGTGGTGCAGCGTGAGTTGCATCGGTTGCAGCACTCGGACAAGCATGCTGACCAACTGATTGCCAAGCAGTTGGATAAAGACTTCCGCCATATAGGTCGTGCTCTTTGTGCGGGCGACGGGCTGTGCTCCACCTCGTGTCCCGTGGGCATCAACGTGGGCGATTATATCCACCTCTTGCGCGAGCAGGCACTCACCAAAAGCGAGAAACGCCTTGGCTACTGGGCGGGCGAACACCTGTCCGACATAGGCGGTATGCTGACGAGTGTGCTGAGCGTGGCGCACGCAGCGAAGACCGTGCTGGGCGACAAGATGACCACCGTTGTGGGCAAAGGGCTGTACTACGGTAGCGGCAGGAATATCCCGCTGTGGACGCCCTCGCTGCCACGCCCTGTGCGTGCAAAAGCCATCAGGATTGCACGCGAATATGGCATGGTGCACGGGCTTAAAGGATTGACTGACAAGCGGGTAGTCTATTTCCCGTCATGCCTCAACCAGCGGTTGGGCAGCGGCAAGACACCCCTCATCAACGATATGACCGAGGTGCTGAACAAGGCAGGCTTCGAGGTGATTTTCCCCGAGAATATGGAGAACCTCTGCTGCGGCACCATCTGGGAGAGCAAAGGCATGCCCGACGAGGCGATGCGCAAGACACGCGAGTTGGAGGCGGCGTTGCGCCGAGCCAGTGAGGACGGGCGTTGGCCTATCCTCTGTGACCAGAGCCCGTGTCTGCATCGTATGCGCGAGACCATGCCCCATCTGCGGTTGTACGAACCTGCGGAGTTTATCGACAAGTTTGTGCTTGACGAATTGGAAATCACGCCGTTAGACACGTGCGTGGCGGTGCATGTCACCTGTTCGACGCGCAAGATGAACGTCACGCAGCACCTGCTCCATGTGGCGCAGGCGTGTGCTACGCAAGTGCTTGTGCCTGAGGAGATTGGCTGCTGTGCTTTCGCCGGCGACAAGGGTTTCACGCACCCCGAACTGAATGCGTGGGCACTCCGCAAACTGCGCGGACAGGTGGAGAAGGCGTATGCCACAATGGGTGTCAGCAACTCCCGCACCTGCGAAATAGGACTCACCACCCATTCGGGCATCGAATACTACGGCATCGCGCATCTGGTGAATATCGTCAGCAAGCGGAAGGAGGGGCTGCGATGAAAGATGTGAAGTTGTTTTTGACCGATGTGGACGGTTGTATGACTGATGGGGGGATGTACTATAGTGCCAATGGCGATGAACTGAAGCGTTTCTGCGTGTATGACGGTATGGGTATCGTCATGCTCCGCAAAGCGGGTATTCCGTGCGGTATTCTCACCAGCGAGACTACCGAGATAGTAGCACACCGTGCCCGCAAACTCGGTATGGAATACCTGCGAATGGGCGTTGGGCGGCAAGTGGACAACGTGAAGCAGACCAAGTTGGAAGCCGCACAGGAGATTTGCAACGAACTGGGCATTACCTTGGATGATGTCTGTTTTGTGGGCGACGACATCAACGACCTCGACCTGCTCTCCCACGTCGGCACTCCCGCCTGCCCTGCCAACGCTATGCCGCAGGTCAAAACCCTGCCCGATATCATCCGCCTCACCCGCCACGGCGGCGATGGTGCCATCCGCGAACTCTGCGAAATGATACTATCAGAAAACTATATGAAATAGCATATAATTCACATTTAATACGCAGAATTATATGAAATCTAATATAGAACGGCATAGTGTTTGTGGTATTATATGCAAACGCATATAGTAGAATAAAATGAAAACCAAATTAGCAGAGTGCGTAAAGGCACTGCGCAAGCAATACGGAATGACGCAAGAGGATTTGGCATACAAATCGGGAGTAAGCCTGTTCTTTGTGCGCGAAATGGAGCAGGGGAAAATATCGCTGCGTATGGACAAGGTGAACCAAGTATTGGATTTGTTTAATTACGAGTTAGTTCCGCAGCAAAAAGAAAATGCGCAAGGCTGAAATATATTACCAGGATTCCTTGGCGGGAATGTTAGCAGAAACCGATGCTGGGTATCGTTTTACCTATTATGAACAATACTTGCAGCAGGCGGAAGCCGTGCCAATCAGTTTGACGCTACCCCTTTCGCAGACTGCATACGAAAGCAAAACGCTGTTTCCTTTTTTCGACGGGCTGATACCGGAGGGGTGGCTGCTGGATGTGGCATTGAGAAACACCGATGTGAGCATATTGGATAGAATGGGCTTGCTATTGCTCTGCTGCAAAGATTGTATCGGGGCGGTAAGCGTGATAGACGCAACAGACTGATTATGTGCCGTTGTTTGTATTGCTATAAGGAATTGCGGGAGGGGGAAAAGGATTTTCACTCTGCTTGTGTGCGGCGTTTCTTCGGCACACAGGAAGTACCCGCATTAGCCTATACGCGGGCGGATATGGATGCATTGGCAAAAGAGGTCATTGCCACCCAAACCACGCTCACGGGAGTACAACCCAAGATTTCGTTGCACTTGCAAGACCACGAAGGCTGCAAACGGCTGACGATTGTGGGGTTATGGGGCGGATATATTTTCAAGCCGCAAACGGAATACTATCCGCATTTGCCCGAAGTGGAAGATCTGACAATGCATTTGGCGGAACAAAACAAAATTGATGTCGTGCCCCATTCTTTGATTCGGTTGGCAGACGGGGAATTGGGGTATATTACCCGCAGGATAGACCGTATTTCCAGCAGCGGAAAGGTCGCAATGGAGGATATGTGCCAGTTGTCGGAACGCCCGACCGAATACAAATACAAGAGTTCGTATGAGCAAGTGGCAAAAGTGATTGCGCGCTATTCCGCCACACCGGTTTTGGACTTGATGCGCTATTATGAACTGCTGCTATTCTGTTGGCTGACAGGCAATAATATGCACTTGAAGAACTTTTTCTTGTATCGTCCGACAAATACGGGGTATGTGCTGACTCCTGCATACGACCTGCTGAATGTAGCGATTGTCAATCCTGCGGATAACGAAGAACTTGCACTAACCCTCAATGGTAAGAAGCACAGACTGACCCGCACTGACTTTGAGAAAGCCATGCTCGGCAGCGGATTGAACGAAAAAGTAGTGAGCAACATCTTCCGTAAGTTCCTAAAGATTTACCCCGCATGGGAAAGCACCATCCGTGCCTCTTTCCTGCCGCACGACCTACAAGATGCCTATTGGTCTCTCATTCAAAACCGCATTAACCGTTTAAGCGAAAAATCATAGATTGCATGACCGAATTTGACTACTACATACAGCAAGGCGAACCCTCGCAGCGCGAAAAGGCGGAGGCGTGGGCGATTGCCATCGGTCTGCAGGATGTGGACGGACTCAAACCGTCGCAATACTTGATCGATACCGCCCGCAAACACATTGAGGGCAAGGTGGACTATGCGGAGGCGCAGCGGTTGGTCAATTCGTACTATGAGACCCTGCCCGCCTCGGAGCAGAACACCGACACGGAAGAAGCGGACAAAGACAACAGCGGATAATGCCAAGAAAGCCGCAGACGCAGTGCAGGCGGACGCTACACAAGCCCTCACCAATCTCGCAGAGGTGAACAAAGACGGGCGGGTGTATATCAGCGAAATGAAATCGCTTGCAGTTGAGTTAGAGAACATCAAGCAGGAGAAGATACAATTAGTCGGTACGGACGGCAAAGGTGGTGAGGCACAGAAATGGTACGCAAGTGTGAACCAAAACGCCTACATCACAGCCTATAATGCTTGTGTCAAGGCACTCACCTACTACACCACGGAGAGCAATGCCCAAAACGGCTATATTGCCATTATCACGGACACGACAATCAGTATTCATGGAACAAGATAACGGCGTACTACTCCGCAAGGCAGGTGCTTGTCAATGCTATTGCAGACGCTGCCAATAAGTACTCCGATAGTATCAAGACCACGGCGGACAAAGCAGTTACTGACGCTGCCAATGCGAAGTCTGCTGCCAATAGTGCGAAGTCTGTGGCAGACGCCGCAACCACGCGTCTGAACAACTGGGCTGCCGACGGAGTGATAAGCCCCGTGGAGAAACAGGGTATCAAAGACGAGATAGCACGTATAGACGCTGACAAGTCGCAGATAACTGCCGAGTATTTAGGCACCCCTACTGCTTTCAACACCGCCCATACAAACTACCGTGCCGTTTTGGTAACATTGTCCGCAAACAATCCCGAGAATATCGCTATACCCGCGGATTTCTCCACAAAGCAGACAGCATACTATACCGCACGTACAACGGCACTCAATGCTATCTCAACCAAAGCGGACGAGGTAGCCAATGCCTATGCCGACAAGGTCTCTGCCAGTGCCGCAAAAGCAGCACTCGACAACTTGCAGATAGGCGGGAGAAACCTCGTGCTTAACTCCGATGGAAGTAGCACAGCCAACATCTTTGCTTACGGCGACTGCTACGCTGCCAGAGTAGTAAAAGACTATGACGGTGGCACAGGAAATGAAATATACATCGGTAAAAGCAAACAACCCGATGCAGGATATACGTATGCGCAGTCGGTATGGATAAGAGCCAAGCAGAATTTGGAACTTGATACAGACTATGTGCTTTCACAAGAGCACTGCTGACCTGCCTTATTCTACGACCGAGGCTTTGAAACTCTATGCGGATAAAGGTGCAGCCGCTGACATCTATGTGGCAGGAACTGTAACCGAGGCAACACCATACGCATCAAGTGGCACTACCAATTATACCATTACCGATGGCACAAATACTCTGTACGTATATAAGGGAACGGCAGATGCAGCGTCCGGTTTGGAAGATATATTGACTCTGGTAGAGGGGGACAAAGTGGTCGTAAAAGGCACAATGTCGACCTATAATCAACCGCAAATAGGAGAAGGTAGCACTATCGTCAAATGGACGGAGAATACCAATCCTGTTCTGACTGTCCTTAAAGATGCTATTGATTTCGGCAGTATCTCAATGTATGCCACAGCACCCAAGAAAACGATTACCGTAACGGGCAAAAACCTAACCGAGGACATCACCATTACGCTCTCCGACAAAGCCGCATTTATAGTGGATAAGACCACATTGCCTGCTACTGGTGGCGATATTATCGTTACCCCGGACATGGAAGCGTTGGGCGAAAACACGGCAACTTTGACACTAACAAGTGGCAAGAAGAGTGTCGTTGTATCTTTGAGTAGCGAGATTCTACTTGCAAACCTTATTTCTTGGAGTGTAAACGGCAAAGTAACAGCCACTACAGAGGTGATTGATGGTGAGGCAGTTGTATTGCCTGCTACCCCTGAAGTCCCGAGCACTTGCTCTGCCAAAACTTTCATTGGTTGGGCTATGGAGTCAACAGTTAATGCAGACGGCACCGACATCAAATGGGTAACTTCTTCCACCATACCGACCACAGATGTCACCTACTACGCAGTTTTTGCATTAGTTGCAGAGAGCACCGAAAGCACTACCGCCACCATTGACTTCAGCGAACAAGAGTATAGTAACGGGCAAAGTTTTGATGGTATAAAAATTGCTATTGATGATAACGTAAGTTGCACATTTGCCAAAGCAAAAGCCCAAAACGAGCCAAAATACTATACTTCGGGTACGGCTATCCGTCTTTATGCAAAAGGCACACTAACTATCTCATCTGTGGCTACAATGTCCAAAGTAGAAATTACTTTCAGTAAGAATGACAAAGGTAAACTGAACAAAGAAAATTCCCTTACTTCGAATGTTGAGAAATGGGACAATGCCAACAATATTCGGGAAGGCTCGGCAAAAGAAGTTGTTTTAACAGAGGACGGTACAAGTGGAAATGACCAATTCCAAGCCATCTCTGTAACTTACAAGGAATCAACTATCTCCGACTATGCTACTATCTGCAACGGCACTACCACAAACATACAGGATGCTGCCAATAAAGCACAGAACATTATCAAGACAATCGAAAACGGTCAACTGGTTATCACAATTGACGGCACTCGTTACAATGCCCAAGGTCAAGTGATTGAGTAATATGAAGGCTAGTTAATGACCCAATGGCTATTGTCAGAGCAAAAATTAATGGTTAATTACACGGGTAATTACATGTTCCTCAATGTTTTATGGTCATTAATGGAGAAACAACACGTCTCCATCTCGGAGACACCTCGCTGTGAAGCGAGTCATCCAAAGTTATTTTTGGATTAATAGTTTTGAGCCCAGTAAGGGGGAAGAGACTGTCCTGTGGTTGGGGCAGTCTCTATTCTTTTGCTACCAACCATGAATTGTTCACTCACATCTTGTTTCTTCGCAAAATTTATTATAACTTTGCAGCGTGGATTTACAAAACAATACACAATCCCCCCCTTCACAAACAGCAGACAAGGGATACAGACACAAAAAGGGTAAGCTATCTACATCGCACCGCTACAACCTCGTACCCTTGCTTCGGTCAAGACCTGGGGGAGTTCGGAGGGAGCTGGTCGTGTAGGACTTACCCTATACAAATGGACTGCAAAGATACAACAAAAAAACGGAACAACCAAATAATTCGTAGTTTTGATAGAGAAATTTATAGAAAATAGAATCCTGCAGGCTTTGCCGTTCATTCCCAACGAGGGGCAGAAGCGGTTATTGGCGCTATTGTCACAATTCGTTATTTGCCACGACACACAGAGCGAAAAACGCCCCGCTTTTATCCTCCGGGGATATGCGGGAACAGGCAAAACGAGTATTATGGCGGCATTGGTGCGGGCGATGGACGAACTCAAGCAGCCCGTCATACTGTTGGCACCCACGGGACGAGCCGCCAAAGTCTTATCCCGCTACGCAGGCAAACCCGCATACACCATACACAAGTGCATCTACCGCCAACGCCTGTTGGGTGTGGAGGACTTCACATTGGCGAACAATCTGCGCAAGCGCACCTTATTTATTGTAGATGAGGCATCCATGATTTCGGGGCAACGCGACACATCGGCTTTCGGCACAGGAATGTTGTTGGATGATTTGGTGAGTTACGTTTATGCGGGCGAGGGGTGCCGCCTCCTTCTTTTGGGCGATGACGCCCAACTACCACCCGTAGGTTCCTCATTATCACCTGCTTTGGACCCGCAATACATGGCAGGATACGGCTTGGACATCACCACATACACGCTGACCGGGGTGGCACGTCAAGCCCTCGACAGCGGCATCTTGGCAAATGCCACACGCCTCAGGGAACAACTGTCCGAGGGCATAGATACCGAAGAGCATTGGCTCTATAGTGCTGACTTTCAAGAGTTAGCAGGACAGGACTTCTTGGAGGAACTGGAACGCGCCTACCGCGAAGTGGGGGAAGAAGAGACCATCATTCTGACACGCACCAATCGCAGGACCAATCTATATAACCAGGGCGTGCGCGGGCGCATCCTCTGGAAAGAGGACGAAATATCAACCGGCGACCGGCTCATGGTGAGCAAAAACAACTATTTCTGGACAGAGCAGTATGAAGGACTTCCTTTTCTCGCCAATGGGGATATGATGGAAATCATTCGTCTTCGCAACGAGAGAGAGATGTATGGATTTCACTTCGCGGATGCCTCACTCCGCGCATTGGACTACGATTGGGAGATAGACGTCATCTTGTGGTTGGACACTCTCCATACAGACTCGCCGGAATCAAACTACGAACTGCAAAAGACGCTATATGTCGGAATATCAGAGGATTATCCAGAACTGCAACGCAACAGGCGGAAACTGACGGAGGCTATCTACAAATCACCCTACTACAACGCATTGCAAGTCCGTTTTGCGTATGCCGTCACGTGCCACAAGGCGCAGGGCGGACAGTGGAAACGGGTATTTATCGACACAGGAAACGTCCCCCCCGAGCAACACACCGTCGACTATCTCCGATGGCTCTACACAGCCGTGACACGTGCATCGGAATGTGTATATATGCTGAAAAAAGGATAACCTATTGCATATTCCGCTAAAAAAGCGTACCTTTGTGGGCTAAAATATGCACTAACGGATTGTGTTACTGGAATAATAAAAAACGGCATGAGACATTCATATATCAAACTATGGGCGGCGTTGCTGTGCATAGCGATGTTGTTTGGTTGCAAGCAGGATAAGTTGTATATCAACGACACGGACTTGACCACAGAGTTGGATTTCGGCTTGGCGTTGCCGGTGGGTACGATACATGCCACAATAGGGGATTTCTTGGGCGGAAATCAGGTACAAGGGCTATACGTTGATTCCATGGACAACAAAGGTGTATTCACCTACAAAGGCAACTACGATAAAGTTCTGACCTACCATGATGTGGATTTGAGTCAGTATATCAGTAAGGATATGCTGACCATGAACGTGTACAACTGCCTGAAAGACAAGCCTGTTATGTCAGACCACAAGATTACAGGCACAGGAAACCCCATAGTACTGACGTTCCCTATGACGCTGAAACTGAATGGCATCAACCAAGATGTATCGCACGAGCGCTTGGACAGTGCCTTGATACAGAACGCCCGCTTTATCAGTACAATAGAGAGAAATAGTAATCTGCCTATCCAATGGGAATGGATAGACCGTGTTACTATTGACTTGGGCGATGCTTTCACCCGTCCGCAAGGCAACGAAATAACCGTTTACGACAAACAACGTAGCAGCGACAGCCAATACGGATACGGAAGCGACATTCCCATCGGAGTGGATGAGTTTTCCATTTGTCTGATGAAGAACAAATATCCTAACCGTTGGTCTGAGTATGAGAACAATGTGATAGACTCATGCGATTTCCATATCAACTTCCACGTTACCATTCCTACATCGGCAGGTGAGGTGTATGTGCCTGATGATGCGGCGTTTGACTACACTTTGAATGTTCAGTTCATTGACTATTATGCCATTTGGGGTATGTTTGAGCCCTCAGGGGATATGCGCGATGAGGACGTAATAGCCATTGGCGATGAGTGGGAGACGTGGCACAAGTTCAAACAGGCCACCCTGCCCTTCGCCAAACCCCGTGCAGACGTCAACATCACCACTCGTGTGGCTGGCGCATTAAGGATTTACGGGGACTATCTTTATGTCCAAGAGACTTCTGGCAAGCGTCAGGAGGTGGAATTGGGCAGCGAATACAAACCGTACTATTTCAAGAAAGGGCAATACCTGTCATTGGATAGTCAGATAGGGGACTCTGCAACCATGTCACTCACATTTGACGAGACAGAGGGACACGGACACTTGGACCAGGCTTTCAATGTGCGTCCCGACTATGTCGGCTATAAATACCACATGGATTTCAACCAGCAGGAGACTCCGCAAGTGCGTATCACGCCTTATACGAGTGTGCATTTCAGTGTGGATTACACGTTGCCCTTTATCTTCAAAGAGAATATGGCTCTGCAATACGCCGATACAATACGCGGCATTGATATGAGTACTCTTACATTGGACTCATTGCTTGAGTCTGTGGAGCACTTGGACACATTGAAGACAAGCGAACTGAAATTGTTTGTCAAGTTGCAGAATACCATCCAGTTAGGCATGCGTGGTGTCTTCCGCGCCATAGACGAAAACGGGCAGGACGTCATAGACCCGGCTACAGGTGCCCCGCTCCGTCTGACCGCATCGGACACCATTGCCATCGAGCCGCCGGCATTCGCCTATGAGAATGGCGCATGGGGCATTATCAAACCGTATGAACACATCGAGGTCATATCTGTCAACCAAGAAAAGTTTGATATGTTGTCGCACATCAAGAGCATTGTCTTTGATGCTACTATAGACAATAAATCATTGGATTACGCTTTTGAGAAAGGTAATTTCAACACCAGGCTGACAGAAGATGCTTCCCTTAGTGTGAATATCGGCATCACGGCAAAAGTAGGGGCTATATTCGATTTCGGCACTTTGGACAGTATAGCCAATGGTACTAACAAATAATGATTAGGAGAGAACAACAATGAAAAAAAGCATCCGACACATACTCACTCTCGCACTCCTGATAACATCCGCCGCCATCAGTGCACAGCAGGTCACCACGCTCTATTTCCTTGAGAATGCGCCTATGTGCCACATCGTGAACCCTGCATTTCAGCCGGTCAGCAACGGGTACATCAATTTCTCGCCACTGGGCTACACTGGTTTTTGGGCTGGCAACAACTCTCTCACGCTGCGAGACCTTATATATATAGACCCTCAGACAGGGCAACCCATCACAGCCCTGCACCCGAATGGCAACAAACAAGCCCTGCTCAGCACTTTCCGCAAGGCAACCTTGATGGATACGGACTTATCCACCGACCTGCTGGGCTTCGGGTTTCGGGTGAACGAAAACGGGTATTTTCATTTCAATGCAATGCTGCGCGGAGTAGGCGGACTGACCACCCCGCGGGGATTATATGATTTCGCGTTAGGAGGCGGAATGAAAGACTTGGAGGGCGGCATCAATAATATCCGCCTTTCCCCATTGGGGCTTGATGCCTCCATCTACACCGAGATTGGTGCAGGCTATTCGCACAAGATTAACGACCAATGGACAGTCGGCGGAAAGGTAAAGTTCCTGCTTGGTACAGCCTATGCAGGGTTGGGAGCCAACAACTTGAACATCGACGCTTCTGCCTCAGAATGGCGCCTCTACGGCAATGCCGACCTGTTCGTAGCCGCCCCCATACAATGGGAGAACCTGCCAAACGACTTGAATCGGGAAACCCTTGAAGATACGCCGTGGCAAGACCTTATGGGGACAGACAATACCGCTGAGATAGTGAAGACCATTCTACACCCCAGCGGCTATGGTGCAGCCTTCGACCTTGGTTTCACCTACAAACCTATTGAGCAAGTGCAGATTACGGCTGCTATCAACGACCTCGGCTTCATCTATTGGGGCAATGGTCGCCGCTACGGTTGCACCATTGACACCACTTTCACGGGCGCGGGCGATTTCAACTACAGCGACTACGTGGTGGACGGGCAATTCAGCACCGACAGCCTTATGAGTGACGTGACCAACAACCTCATGGGACTTGTGGACGGCATACATGCCACCTATGCAGGTCGTGCAGGCTTTGCACGTATGGTCAATGCGCGTTTCAATGTGGGTGTGGATGCCAACTTCTGGGACAACCGCGTAGGCGTAGGCATTTTGTCGAGTACCCGCTTGCACGACAACCGCCTTTACGAGGAAGTCACGCTGGGTGCTGCCCTTCGTCCATGCAACTGGTTCAACCTCGCCCTCAGTTACTCGCTGGTCAACAATGGCAAGTTCAGCAACCTCGGCGCAGGTATCAGCATTATGCCCTACGATGGCATCAACCTCACCTTTGCAATGGACTACATACCAACGTCTTATGTATATTATCGTGATGAGACGGCTGGCGACATCAATATCCCGTATCGCTCAAAAGGAGTGAATCTGGTTGCAGGTTTCAGCATCGTCTGGGGCACCAACAAGAAGCCTAAAGACTCTGACCATGATGGCATCTTCGACAAACTGGATATGTGCCCCAACACGCCTGCCAATGTCCGCGTGGACGACCTCGGTTGCCCCATCGACTCCGATGGCGACGGCATCCCCGACTACCTCGACCAATGCCCCAACACACCCTCTGCTGCGTATGGCATGGTGGATTCTGTCGGCTGCCCCATCGACTCCGACCTCGATGGTGTGCCCGACTACCTCGACCTGTGTCCCAACACACCTGTAAAGGCACGTGATTTCGTGGATGCCGATGGCTGCCCGTTGGATACGGACGGCGACGGAGTGCCGGATTATCTCGACCAATGCCCCGGCACACCTGCTGCCGCACAGGGCTTTGTGGACTCGGTTGGCTGTCCCCTTGACACCGACGGCGACGGAGTGCCCGACTATATCGACCGCTGCCCGAACACACCTGCCGAGGCATACGGCTTGATTGACGAGTTCGGCTGCCCGCTCGACACCGATGGCGACGGAGTGCCTGACTACCTCGACAAGTGCCCGGGCACACCCAAAGAGGCGTATGGGCGGGTGGATACCTGCGGCTGCCCACTCGACACCGACGGCGACGGAGTACCCGACTACCTCGACGAGTGTCCCACCGTGCCTGGCTCCAAGGCAAACAAGGGCTGCCCCGAAGTGAAACGTGAGGTGCGCAACCTGCTCAAGAAAGCCATGCAAGGCATCCAGTTCGAGAACGGCAAGGCGACCATCAAGAAGTCGTCCAACAAACTCCTCGACCAGATTGCCAAGACCTTCATCGACAACCCGACATATCGCATTGAGGTTCAAGGACATACCGACAATGTCGGCAACTACAAGTTCAACGTGGACCTCTCCGAACGCCGTGCACAGGCCGTCCGCGACTACCTCATCAAGAAAGGTGTGCCCGCCACCTCGCTCACCGCACATGGCTACGGTCCCGACAAGCCCATCGCTGACAACAAGACCAAGGCAGGGCGTGCACAGAACCGCCGCGTAGAGTTCGACATCACCTTCGAGGAGGTCACCTACGAACTCATCAACGACCGCGTACAGCCCGCCGACACCGTGACTACCGCCCAACCGGCGGACACCACGGCTGCCGCAGCCGCCCCTGCGCAAGCCGCACAACAGACAGTAAATCAATAATATAATAATCATACTACAAATATGGGAAGAGCTTTTGAATATCGCAAAGCGACCAAACTCAAACGTTGGGGCCACATGGCTCGTACATTCACCAAACTCGGTAAAGAAATCACCATTGCCGCCCGTGAGGGTGGTGCTGATCCCGACGGTAACCCCCGTCTGCGCATGCTTATCCAGCAGTGCAAACGCGAGAACATGCCCAAGGAGAACATCGACCGCGCCATCAAAAAGGCGACCGACAAGTCGTCCGAAGGCTACAAAGAAATCAACTACGAAGGCTACGGTCCGCATGGCATCGCCATCTTCATCGAGACCGCAACCGACAACAACATGCGCACCGTCGCGAACATCCGCTCCTACTTCACCAAGCACGGCGGCACCCTCGGCACGCAAGGCTGCCTGCAGTTCCTTTTCGACCGCAAGGCGTGCTTCACCGTATCGGCTAAAGAGGGCGTGGACCTCGACGAACTCGAACTCGAACTCATCGATTTCGGCGTAGAGGAACTCGGCACCGACGAGGACGGCAACATCATCATCTACGCCGACTTCAACCAGTACTCGCAGATGCAGAAGTACTTGGAAGACAACGGGTTCGAGATTCAGTCGTGCGAGTTCGTGCGCATCCCCAACGACACCAAGACGCTCACCGACGAGGAGCGCGAGTCGGTACAGAAACTCATCGACAAAATCGAAGAGGACGAGGACGTGCAGAACGTCTTCACCAACCTCGCCGACTAATCGCGCATGAGTACGCAACCCACCGTTGGCACGACGGGCGATAACGCTCTCAGTGTCAAACAGTTAGGCATCGAAACCGTCAAGGAGCACTTCTCCTTGACGGCTCTGCAATTACAGCAGTTCACCGCCCTCGATGCCCTCTACCGCGACTGGAACGCCAAAATCAACGTCATCTCGCGCAAGGACATCGACAACCTCTACGAGCACCACATCCTCCATTCGCTCGCCATCGCGAAGGTCCTCACCTTCCGGCGCGGCACCGCTATCCTTGATGTCGGCACGGGTGGCGGCTTCCCGGGCATCCCCCTCGCCATCCTGTTCCCCGAGTGCCAATTCACGCTCATCGACAGCATCGGCAAGAAGATACGCGTCGCCTACGAAATCGCGCAAGCCATTGGTTTGGACAATGTTACGTGCATACAGGAGCGCGCCGAGGAGGAGAAAGGCAAGTTCGATTTCGTGGTCAGCCGTGCCGTGATGCCCCTGCCCGACCTCGTGAAACTCGTCCGCAAGAACGTCAGCCACACCCAGCGCAACGCCATGCCCAATGGGCTCATCGTCCTCAAGGGGGGCAACTTGCAGGCGGAGATTCATCCGTTCCACAACATCATCGAGACCACGGACATCGCCACCCTGTTCCCAACCGACTGGTTCAAAGGCAAATCCGTCATCTATCTGCCCCTCTGATACTTCGCCGCGTAGCAACAGAGCAAAGTATGCCTTATTGTGGAGACGACGCGTCTCGCGTCGTCATACGCCAACGGCGTAAACCAAACGACATAGTATATATATGCAAAAAGTATTAATACAAAGTCGCATCATCGTCGTGTCAAACAGCAAGGGATGCGCAACCCATGCGCAAGGGATAGGCAACGGATAGAATATAAATAAGTAATAAAGCAGCATCATTATCCATAATTAATGGTTAATTATGTGGTCATTACATGTTCCTAACCGCAAAATTAATGGTTAATTACACGATAATTATATGTTCCTAACCACAACATCAACGGCTAATTAGTGTTTCACCATGGAATTGAAAGTCTTTTACTTCAACGCATACCGCGAGTGCACGTACCTGTTGTACGACGAACAGGGGCGCACCCTCATCATTGACGCGGGCATGTCCAACGACCGCGAACAGCAACGTTTCGCCGAGTTCATCACGGCGCATCGTCTGACGCCTGTCGCACTGCTCATTACCCATACGCACCCCGACCACGTGTGCGGCGTATCTTTCGTGGAGCAAACCTACCACCTCACGGCTACCGTCGCGCCCGCCGAAGGTAAACTGCAGATACCCCAACTGCTTGACTTGCAGATGTTTGTCATATCCACTCCAGGGCACAAAGAGGACTCTGTCTGCTACTATCTGCCCGACCTGCACATGCTTTTCACGGGCGACACACTCTTTCAGGAGTCCATTGGCAGAACCGACTTGCCGGGTGGCGACATGGCTATGCTTATCCGCTCGCTCCGCAAACTGACCATTCTCCCTGACGATACCGACATCTACCCTGGACACGGCTATCCCACCACCCTCGCCCACGAGAAGCAGTACAACCCCTATCTGTAATTCTTGTTTTAATCGGCTTTAATGGAGAAAAAAATTAACGGTTAATTAACGGCAATTAACGGAGAACAGTATCCGACAATGCAATTCATGGTAAATTCGTGGCTAATTACATGTTTCTCAATGTTTTTAATGGGCTTCAATGGAGTATCATGTTATCCGATGTCTGCAATGGTTAATTACATGGTAATTAATGTTTTAGTTGTCTGATGAGCAAGCAAACCGCCTTCATCATCATTGCCGCCCTGATGGTCACCTGTTACCTGACCGCCAACGTCATGGCGGTTAAGATTATCCATGTCTTCGGCATCAGCATCTTCGATGCGGGCACTATCGTCTTCCCCGTCACGTACATGTTGGGCGAGGTCGTTACCGAAATCTGGGGCTTTCGCCGCGCCCGCAAACTGATTCTCCTCACTTTCGGCTGCCAAATCACCTTCGCATTCTTCACGTGGGTGGGCTTGCACCTCCCCTACCCTGCCGAGATGGCGGACATGGCAAACGCCTACGCGATGGTCTTCTCGTACGTGCCGCGTATTATGGTGGCGTCGTTGGTTGCCTTTCTCGCGGGCGAACTGACCAACGCCTTTCTCATGTCCAAAATCAAAGAGCACCTTGGGGGTCCGCTGTGGATGCGCACCGTCGGCAGTTCGCTTGTCGGCTATTCATTAGACACCACCCTGTTCGTTCTCATTGCCTTCGGCGGCACGGTCTCTACCGCGCAACTCGGCACCATGATTGGCATCCAAATCGCCGTCAAAGTCCTCATCGAGGCATGCGCTTCCACGCCCATGGCTTACGCACTCGTCGCCCTCATCCGCAACAAGTTGCATTAAGCGGACTATTACATAGTCCAAAACCCCAAAATTATATTCCTAAACCACCCGCCGTACACCTGCGGTACGCTTTTTGAACACCTATTCAGAGAACGTACCATCGTTCCCCGACTCATTATGACCACACCTCATCAACGTCTCAAACGGCTATACGCGGCGATTTTTATCCTCACCGTGGTGATTTGCATTGCCAACGTCATCTACCTGTTCTTCCAGCCCGATGTTACCTTACAGAACATCCTCTTCCGCGGCTTGCAGTACGTACTCATGCTCGCACTCCTCACGGCACCTATCCTGCTCCGTAAGCGGTTCCTGCTCAATATCCCGCTGGTGCTTGTCGTGGCGATAGCGGTCTTCGCCTTTACCGCACTCATACTCGGCGACGGACTCGACTTTTACGGCCGGTATCCGTGGTGGGACTCGCTCCTGCACTTCATGTCGGGCATGGTATTGTCGTTCATAGCCCTCTGGGTGGTCTATACAGTGATGCCGGATTCGTACTTGATAGTCTTCCGCAACAAATACTTTCTGGCTCTGTACCTCTTGATGTTCACACTGGCGTCGGGTGCGCTGTGGGAGATATGCGAATACACCTACGATGACATATTCCACACCAACACACAGCAGTTCATGCAGACCACCTCAGGCTCCATCTACACGGACGAAGACGTCCCCTTGCAGGGGCACGAGGCACTCCGTGACACGATGACGGACCTCACATTGGATTTCCTTGGCGGACTCATCATTGCCCTTTATGTCTTGATTAGGCACACCCAGCTCACCTCCAAGTACAGCAAACTCGAACACTCCATCGAACACGAAGTAGAGGAAGAAATCAAGGAATAACACTTTCCCGTATCTCCTTTTTTGCCTATCTTTATGGCAAAAAAATGATATACGGATATATTCGTGTCAGTTCGGACAAACAGACAGTAGAGAATCAGCGGTTTGAGATACAGCACTTCTGTCAGCAGCAGAACCTCTGTGTGGACGGATGGATAGAGGAGACCATCTCCGGCACCAAGAACTACAACAAGCGTCAGTTGGGGCGCCTGCTCCGTCGCGCCAACGCCGGCGACATTATTATATGCAGCGAGTTATCCCGTCTCGGACGCAACCTGTATATGATTATGGAGATTCTCGGAATCTGCATGAACAAAGGGTGTCGGGTTTGGACCATCAAGGACGGCTATCGCCTCGGGGATGACATTCAGAGCAAGGTGCTTGCCTTTGCTTTCGGGCTGTCCGCCGAGATAGAACGCAACCTTATCTCGCAGCGTACCAAAGAGGCACTCACACGCCTCCGCTCGGAGGGCAAAACCCTTGGGCGTCCCATGGGCAGCCGCACTGCTCACCCGCACTACCGCTTGTCGCGTTATGACGCATATATCCGCCGCTCGTTGGAGCAGGGTGTATCTGCCCGTGAGATATGCCGCCGCTTGCATACCAGTCGCTCTACCCTGCGCCGCTATATCCATCGCTTCATCACTCCTCCCTCCATGCAGGACTCTGCTCAAACCGGGCAGGAGTGATGTCAATCCTGCTGTGCACGCAATCGGGTGTCCCGTAGCGCGATACGCATACCGTCGAGGGTCTGCTTTGCAGAGCCTTGGTCGTCGTACATCTTAGGGTAGAGACGCTCAAGGCTGAGGAATATGCGTTCCGCCTCGGCGAGTGCCGCGAGGGATGCCTCGTCCGCGCCCGTGACACGGGTAAGCAACAGGTTCATCTTGTCCACCGCACACCAGAACATTGCCAAGGTGGTGTATTTGCCGTGGTGCACGCGGTACATGGGCAGGATAGCCTCATAAGCCTCCTCCACTTTGCCCGCACGCCGCATTTCAAATACCTCCTTGACAGTCATTGGTGAGTTGAGTGTTTAGTGTTGAAAGTTTAGTGCAGTTGATAGTTGAAAGTTGAAAGAAGTTGGGGAGTTTTATAGTTGAGAGTTGGGAGAAGATAGTGCCTATCTTCTCCGCATCTGCTGCACTTTGCGCATCATCTTGCTCGTTTGGTCGAACTGCTTGAGGAAACGGTTTACCTCCACAATGCTTGTTCCGGACCCTTTGGCAATACGGTTCTTGCGGCTGCCATTGAGCAACGCAGGGTTGGCGCGCTCTTCAGGTGTCATAGAGGATATGATAGCCTCCACGGGTTTGAAGGCATCATCGTTGATTTCCACGCCCTTCATCGCCTTATCCATTCCGGGAATCATGCCCATGAGGTCCTTCATCGAACCCATCTTCTTTATCTGCTCCAACTGAGAGAGAAAGTCATTGAAGTCGAACTGATTCTTTGCAATCTTCTTGCTGATGCGGCGGGCTTCCTCTTCGTCGTACTGCTCTTGCGCACGCTCCACGAGAGACACCACGTCACCCATACCCAGTATTCGGTCAGCCATTCGCGAGGGGTGGAACACATCCAAGGCGTCCATCTTCTCGCCCGTGCCGATAAACTTGATAGGCTTCTTCACCACCGAGCGGATACTCAACGCCGCACCGCCGCGGGCATCACCATCCAACTTGGTGAGTATCACGCCGTCAAAGTCAAGACGGTCGTTGAACTCTTTGGCAGTATTCACAGCGTCCTGACCGGTCATAGCGTCCACTACGAAGAGGGTCTCGCTGGGCGTAATTGCCTGTTTGATAGCGGCTATCTCCTGCATCATCTGCTCGTCCACAGCCAATCGGCCCGCCGTATCCACAATCACGACATCGTAGCCGTAGGTCTTCGCCTCCTTGATAGCCTTCTCGGCTTTGGTCACGGGGTTGGTTTCCGCCTCGTCGGTATAGACCTTCGCCTGTATCTGCTCGCCGAGTACGCGTAACTGCTCGATGGCGGCAGGACGGTACACGTCGCACGCCACCAACATGACGCGCTTGTTCTTCTTGGTCTGCAGGTAGTTCGCCAGTTTGGCTGCAAAAGTGGTCTTACCCGAACCCTGCAAACCGCTCAACAGGATGATGGCGGGATTGCCTTTCAGGTTAATCTCCTCGGCTTCGCCACCCATGAGTTCCGCCAACTCGTCATGCGTAATCTTGACCATCAACTGCCCGGGGCGCACGGCGGTCATCACATTCTGTCCCAAAGCCTTCGTCTTCACTTCGTCGGTGAACTGCTTGGCTGTCTTATAGTTAACGTCCGCCTCCAACAGGGCTTTGCGGATATCCTTGACGGTCTCGGCGATGTTAATCTCGGTGATACGACCTTCACCTTTCAGTATCTTGAAGGAGCGTTCTAATCTTTCTGATAAATTGTCGAACATATTTGCTTGAATTACACCAATTTGGGGTGCAAAGGTACACAAATTTCATGATATACACAACAGCAAGATCCTTTTCACCACTTATATCCTCGCGGCAAGGTCTGGGGAATCACATACTAATCTCATACTAATCACATACTAACCACATACTAATCACATACACTTAACCCGACAAATACACGACAAACAATGCGCAATGCACAATTTTCAATGCATAATGCGTAATGCGTAATGCGTAATGCAAATACAATACAAATGCACAATAGAATACAACACAATACAATATAAATGCGCAATATCCTCCAGATAAAGAGGAAAAGATTTGCATAGATTGAGAAAATGTAGTACCTTTGCAGCCGTTTTCCAAAAGAAAGCATCGGGGTGCGAATAAAAACCCCCGAAGTATTGGGGATGGATTTGACTGCTTGCAACCCCGTAACAAAATGCTAAAACTTGTGCCGCAAGTCCCAAACAGTCACTTGTGGCTTGTTTTTTTATCTAAACAACTAATGAACTATCTATTTACATCGGAGAGTGTCAGCGAAGGGCACCCCGACAAAGTGGCAGACCAAATCTCGGATGCCGTTCTGGACAACTTTCTGGCACAGGACGCCAACTCGCACGTAGCGTGTGAGACACTCGTGACCACCGGTCAGGTGGTGGTAGCCGGCGAGGTGACGAGCAACGGCTATGTGGATGTGCAACACATTGTCCGTGAGACAATTAAGCATATCGGTTACACCAAATCCGAGTACAAATTCGAGGCGGAGAGTTGCGGTATCCTGACGGCATTGCATGAGCAGAGCCCCGACATCGCACGCGGCGTGAACGGGCGCGGCACGGAAAACGAAGGCGAACAGGGTGCCGGTGACCAGGGCATGATGTTCGGCTACGCCACCAACGAGACGGACAACTATATGCCTCTCACGCTCGACCTCGCGCACACCTTGGTATATGCGCTCGCGCGTATCCGCAAGGAGGGCAAGGAGATGCAGTACCTACGTCCCGACAGCAAAAGCCAGGTGACCATCGAGTACAACGAACAGGGTGAGCCCCTGCGTATCGACACCATCGTGGTCAGCACGCAGCACGACGAGGATGTGACGCAAGCCCAGATACGCGACGACATACGTCGTGTGCTGCTGCCATTGGTAGCCAAGCGCGATGTACGCTATGCCCGTCTTTTAGAGGGCGACTACAAACTATTAGTCAATCCCACGGGCATGTTCGTGATTGGAGGGCCTGCAGGCGACACGGGCTTGACGGGACGCAAGATTATCGTGGATACCTACGGCGGACGCGGTGCACATGGCGGTGGTGCTTTCTCGGGCAAAGACCCGTCGAAAGTGGACCGTTCCGCAGCCTATGCGGCACGCTGGATAGCCAAGAATATGGTGGCTGCGGGAGTGGCACGCGAGATGCTGGTACAGGTCAGTTACGCCATCGGCGTGGCAAAGCCCGTCAGTCTGTATGTGAACACCTACGGCACGGGCAAAGTGGGCAAGAGCGATGCGGAGATTGCGCAGATAATCAATGAGTTGTTCGACCTGCGTCCGCAAGCCATCATTGAGACCCTCAAACTGAAGCAGCCCATCTACGAGGAGACGGCACGCTACGGACACATGGGGCGTACCAACGAGGTAGTGACCAAGACCTTCATCGATGGCAACGGCAAACCGTTCACGCGCGAAGTGGAGTTGTTCACGTGGGAGAAACTGGACAAGGTGGATGCGATACGCAAAGCCTTCGGACTCTAATCCCTGCCCCCTAATCTCTAATCCCTATTCTCTAACCCCTACTCAAGTATGACTAAAGTACAGCAATCGTGGTTGGTGACGGGCATTGTGGTGCTCGCCGTGGCATTGGACCAGTGCCTGAAGGTGTATATCAAGACGCACTTTGACCTCGGCGAGGCACACGAAATCACTTCGTGGTTCTGGATATGCTTCGTAGAGAACAACGGCATGGCGTTTGGCATAGAGTGGTTCAGCAAGTTGCTGCTCACGCTGTTCCGCATCGTGGCTGTTGGGCTGTTGGGCTGGTATATGCACGTGCTGATTCACAAGCAGCAAGCCCGCACATCGTATATCGCGATGATTGCTTTGGTCACAGCCGGCGCACTCGGTAACATCATTGATTGCGTGGCTTATGGCAAGATTTTCGGATACGCAGGTTGGTTCTATGGGTGGGTAGTGGACATGCTCTACTTCCCGCTCATCACCAACAGCGCGGGGGAATGTATCTTTTTCCGACCGGTGTTCAACCTCGCGGACTCGTGTATCACGGTGGCGGTGCTGCTGATAATCATCTTCTTCCGCAAGGACCTCGACAAGAGTCTGAGCGGGTTCTCCAAGCAAAAACAGGACACCGAGGAATCCCCAAAACAATGACAGAAAAACATATAATTACCGTGTAATTAACCATTAATTTTTGTGTCCTCGGTATAACTGACCAGCGTGAGAATGATGCGCCAAAGAACCATATACGATATACTACACGCCCTTTTACGGAAAGGGGCAGTGGCGTGTGTGCTGCTGTTGGCATTGGCGGGTTGCCGTCCGCGGGGCGTGTTGTCCTCACGCGAGATGCGTGATGTGCTGTATGACCTGCACCGCGCCGATGGTGCGATACAAGTATCAGGATATAACTACTCGCACGACGAGGAACTGGCAGCGTGCTACAAGTCGGTGCTCGACAAACACGGCATCACACAGGCGCAGTTCGACTCCTCGCTGGTATGGTACACGGATAACCCGCAGAGATTTAACAAGATATACCCCAGGATAGTTGCACGCTTGGAGGCAGACCTTGCTGCTGAACAGGCATTGCGTGACGGGATACCCCAACAAGTTGTGCTAACGCCTGCCGAGGAACCTGCTAAGGCTGTGGTGCCCGTTAAGCCCTTTGACCAACTGCAACGCGAGTACTTACGCGGTCTCGACACACATTGGACGATATGGGTACCCGACACGGTCCCACAGAAAACGGATACATTTATTTTTGGTACTCAAGACGAGATTATAGCGATGAGCCGTGATAGCGTCTGTATTTAGCAGGCCAGGCGGCAATACGTTGGGGGATTTTGATAACCCATCGCAGCACTTTGTCGGCGGCGTACCAGATGGTTTCCCCAACCCTCTCGCGATGGATAGCGATACCTCGTTGTGCCGCTACCTCATGTATCAGGGCATCGATGCGCGATTTCTGCTTACCCACATTTTTCTGCAACCGACCGGCTATGAAGGACGGCACGGAATAGTAGCGCGCCAGCCACGAGTGGGCACACATAGCACGTCCTTGCGGGTCGTAAAGGATAGTGGTCCAACCGTCTGCGTGTCGGGTGGTGGGCAGGTAGAGCGTCTTGAAGTTTGCCGCCATCCAGAGGAAGAACTGATAGTAGGGTTCGATGATTTCGGGGCGGTCGAAGGTGTAGGCAGTCTCCAGTCGTTCTTGGGGATAGGCTGCCATCATCGCCTGCTTGTGCTCCTCGTAACGAAAGGCATTGACGGCTTCTTTGGAGAACTTGGTACGTATCTGCCTCAAGTCAAGGATATTAAAGAACGGGTTAGTAACCAACGGATTGGCATGCCTTGGAACCTGTCCGCCACCGTCAGGGCAACCCGCATTGGCATATCCGTTTTCTATGACGTAATCCACCAAACCGAGTACAGCCTGCAGGTCGGAAATGAAACAGTCTTCGTCCACGTTGATAGCGATGTCGCAGTCCGTATCCGCCAACATGGTGTAGAAATAGCCGTCCGCGGATTGGTCGGTCAGTCGGACACAGGGGTAGCCCATATCCTCATAGCAACGTCTGGAGAGACGATATAACCGCAAATCAAACGAGCGGCAATAGAACTTGATTCGTAGATTCTCTTTCATAGACTTCGTATGTAATCCATTATGGATGAGATGATTGCTTTCTTGATATACACCCAGCGCAGCACATTGCCGTAGGTATCCATCAAGCCCCTTTCGCTGGCGAAGTGCAACAGAGCCCCAAAGGCTTTGCGTTTCTCGCGACCACGATAGACTCTTTTTCTGTGACTGATAGACTGGGAATGAATGATGTAATGGTAGAAAGGTGTGTCCGTTTGGGCGATGTTGTGCGCAAGAAGATAGCATTGAGCCATAAAGCAACTGTCTTCCCCACTATTGGCTTCGGGGAAATATAAGTCATTCGCTATCAACCATTCGCGGTGAAACAGCATGGTGGTAAAGTTGCTGACAAAGTGCCTGAGCAGGTACTTTCGGGCTTGTACGCTGACTTCGCCACTACCGATATGCGGATTGGTCATAAGGCTGTGTGTATCATCCGGATAATCCAACACAGCCGCCGACGAACTGATGTCTGCATTGTACTGAATAGCAGCCTCATAGAGCGTTTGGAGCATCGGGACTTCTATCCAGTCGTCCGAGTCCACGAAGGCTATGTATTCGCCCGTGGCATGCCGGATACCGATGTTCCGTGCCGCACCCGGACCATGATTGCAAGGAGCGATAATGATATGCCAACGCTCTGTAAGTGCGTGAGTGTCAATAAACTGCCGCACGATGTCCATACTCCTGTCCGTCCCCAAGTCGTCCACGAGTACTACCTCTATGTCCTGAATACTCTGCCCATAGAGCGAAATCAAGCACCGCTCTATATACTGCTCCACGTTGTACACGGGAACTATCACGCTTACTTTTGCCATGATATTATTTAGATTTCCACTTCCAAGGCGCGGGCGATGATGTCGTCCATGTCGTAGTATTTGTATTCGGCAAGACGGCCACCGAAGAGGACATTCTTCTCTTGTGCGGCAAGGGCGGCATACTGTTGGTAGAGATGGCTGTTGCGCTCGTCATTGACCGGGTAGTAAGGCTCCATCCCTTGCTGCCACTCGGTGGAATACTCGCGGGAAATGACTGTCTTGGGGCAGGCATCCACTGCGGCACCGAACATCTCGAAATGCTTGTGCTCAATGATGCGTGTGTAGGGAACAGCGGCATCGGTGTAGTTGATGACGGCATTTCCCTGGTAATTGGATGTCTCCAATACCTCGGTCTCGAAACGCACCGTGCGGTATTCCAAGTGTCCGAGTCGGTAGCCGAAATACTCGTCTATCGAACCCGTATAAACTACCTTGTCGGCAAGGGCGTCGAACTCTGCCTTGCGGGCAAGGTAGTCGGTGTTGAGGCGGGTGACACAGCCGTCTAACAGTTTGTCTATAAGCAGGTTATACCCGCCGATAGGTATGCCTTGGTAGGGGTCGTTGAAGTAGTTGTTGTCGAAGACCATTCGCACGGGCAGGCGGCGGATAATGAAAGCGGGCAACTCCGTGCAGGGGCGTCCCCACTGCTTCTCGGTGTAGCCTTTGATGAGCCGTTCGTAGATGTCGCGCCCGACCAAGGTGAGGGCTTGCTCTTCCAGATTGGCGGGTTCGCGTCCGCCGAGGGCTTGCAGGGCTTCGGCGCGTTGTTCGTCTATTTTGGCTTGTGCCTCGGCGGGGGTGATGACACCCCACATCTGAGCAAAAGTGTTCATGTTGAACGGCAGGTTGTAGAGGTGTCCGCGGTAGTTGGCTACGGGCGAGTTGGTGTAGCGGTTGAACTCGACCAGCGAATTGACAAACTGCCATACGCGGCGGTTGTCGGTATGGAAGATGTGCGCCCCGTATTTGTGTACGTGAATGCCCTCTATTTCTTCGCAGTAGATGTTCCCGCCGAGGTGCGGACGGCGGTCGATAACCAGCACACGCTTGCCCGCTTGGCGTGCGCGGTAGGCGATAGTGGCTCCGAACAAGCCTGCGCCCACTATGAGATAATCGTATGGTTTCATGCTATATGTATTGGTTTGCTAATGCTATCCTCTCGGTAAGGTCTCGGTATCCACTCGGGAAATCACCTATTCTTGATATGGCGATGTACTTATTGTCTGAAAAATCTGACATACAGCCAACGCATAATGATGTCCAATGTATGGTTGAGGTACTCCGTGCAGGGCGACCAGCGGCGGTGGTGGCGGTGCCAGTAGGCGATGTAGTCAATGCGGAGCAGTTTGTTCTCGGGATAAAGGTGCGGGTGCAAGTCCAGTTCTGCGCAGACGGGCGTCAGTTTGTCGTCCAAGCGCTGCAAGTCCTCCGCACGGAAATCACGGTGCGGCATATCCAAGAGGTAGAGTTTGTAGAGGATACGCAGGCGGTTCTCGAAGTACTGCTTCATAAAAGCGGCACGGACGGGACTGAGCGTGCTGCGGTGCGTGCGGTAGTAGTCCAACATACGGTCGGTAACTTTCTCCAACTGCGGCAGGGACTTCATAATGACCTCGGGTGCCATAGTCTGCCCTGCGCGGTCGAGGTTGTACTGATAGACGTTGAGGTTGAGGAAAAGGATGGTTTTGGCGTGAAAGACGGGGAGCGACGCCCACTCGGTGTCGGTGTAGGAGATGCCCTCCGTTTGGCGGTAACCCGACAGGCGCAAGAGGTCGGTGCGGTAGGCGAGGGCGTGCATGAGGAAGAAACGGATGTACCGGTCTTTCAAAACGTCGTCCAAGTCGTACACCTTATTATATATATAGGGTTCGCGCCCCATAGTGTTGTAGCGCACGACCTCGCGGCTGCCATTATGTCCGAGTTGGGTGAAGTGGGTGATGACCATGTCGGCATCCTGCTTGCCGAGGCAGAGCAGCATCTCGTCCAGAGCCTGCGTGTCGAACCAGTCGTCGGAGTCCAATACCTTGATATACTTGCCAGTAGCCACGGGCAGTGCGGCATTGATGGTAGAGCCGTAGTTGCCGTTGGGTTTGTCTATCACGCGCACAATGCCGGGGTATTGGCTTTCGTATTGATGCCCCACCTCGGAGGAGTTGTCCTTGCTGCCGTCGTTGACAACCAGCACATCCAGCATGTCGGCGTGCTGCGCCTTGACAAGCGAGTCCAGACAGCGTGGCAGGAGGGCTGCCATATTGTAGGTGGGGATGATGACGGAGAGTAGTTTCATGGTCGTTTCTGTTTTATAATTCGTTGATATTCAGCCTCACGGAGGTCGTACATCGTGATGGGATACGTGAGCGCGCGGAGTGTTGCCACCACTTGGTTCTTCTCTTTTGTGTAGAAGAGTGCGTTGCGGCTTTGTACTAACAAGCAAATGAATTGGCACTCACCAATTATCCATGACAACGGGCGTCGCCACGATGTTGTTTTGGTGTAGGCAGCAATGACTTGGTATGCCTGTCGTGTGTAGGCAGGACTGGCATCAGGAATGCAATCCAGTAACGCTTTCTCACACAACATCCGATTGATAATAAGCGGTTTGATGATGTGCCGCCTACGTGGCTTCAAGTTGCGCAGTACCAACAACAGTGCGTTTTTGATGGTACGTTGTGAGAGGTCGCGGCGGTTGGTAGAGGTGCATGAACCGGCGTGTACCCGATGGAAATCCAAAGCCATGGGGAGGTATTTTATTCTCCCGTACGCCATTGCTACGATGCTCAAAATGGAGTCGTAGTAAAAGGCTGATGAGGCGCGGCGTAGCACATCGGTGGGGAAATGTTGCAAGATAATATCGAGCAACTGCCTGCGTATCAGCATAGTATGACCGGGCACCATGCCATAGAAAAGCATACGCTCGAGGTTTACATTGATGATACGCGTGTCTTTCAGCCGGTAATCAGGGTTGGTGGTAAACTGCCCCGTGAGATGAAAGCAGCACAGATTGTCCCCAATCTCATTCACCAATGTGACTATCTTGTGCGGCA
This sequence comes from uncultured Bacteroidales bacterium, assembly GCA_934692905.1. GTDB lineage: Bacteria > Bacteroidota > Bacteroidia > Bacteroidales > Paludibacteraceae > Colicola. Next base: position 13,703 of record CAKUUM010000001.1, on the reverse strand, counting down.
ACCAAATGTCATCCTGGTCGGAGATGGCAATAAAGTCACCCGTCGCCCGCTGCATGGCAGAGAAGAAATTATCATTCACTGTTCCGCGTGCTTCGTGTACAAAGACTTTGATAATGGGGTACTTATCGGCATACTCGCGGAGAATAGCCATCGTGCCGTCCGTGCTATGGTCGTCTTGGATGATAATCTCGTGCAAGGGGTAGGTCTGCGCCAACAATGAATCCAACTGCTCCCGCAGATACTTCTCGCCGTTGTACGTGCAAAGGACAATGGAGACGGAGGAAGTGATATGATTAGGATTGTTCATGCTCATGCTTACTATTACTGCGAAGTTCTTTTAAGGTCTCTTGGTATGGCTTGTCAGCATCTAATATGGTTGTGCCATGTGCAGTCGGAACCTGTTGCGGGGTCATATAATCGCCATAGTACTCGGTCAGTATCTCATGGTAGTGTTTGGGCACGGGTACCTCAATATCCTCGAAAGGCAATGTGACAGTCTCGCTATACCAATCACGTTTCATTCTGTATTTCAATATATTAAGTACAGAAAACATAGGCATACCTACGTATTGTGAGGGCAAAGATTGGTATTGATAAAACATACGCTCAAATTTGGCATACGTCTTCTGCAGGGAATGGAATAGAAAATATGCCTTACAGAATATCTGGGCTATGGCTCTTTTGCGATGGTGAAAATCAAAAGGGATTACTGCCCATGTCATCAGTTTGCGTAACATCTCTGTCTTGCGCATGATGTTCCATTGTTCTTGTTTGTCCTTGGGCAACACATCCAACACAAAAATGTCAATAAAAATGCCTTGGTGGAATGGCACACCTATCTCGTGGGGCAGAATGGCAGTAGTGCCATCATAACGCAGTTGTGCATGACCGCGCACGTATTTGTCGGTATAGGCACATTGAAAGAAATAAGGAGCATTGAACTCGGTTGGTGCGATGCGTTTCAGTTGCTCGTAGTCCTCCCGCGGCATGGCAACGTCAATATCATCGTCCCATGGGATGAAACCTTGATGGCGTACGGCACCAAGAAGCGTCCCGCTGTCTGCCCATACTCGCAAGTTGTGCTTTTGGCAGACCTCTAACAACTTGGAAAGTAGTTGGAGTTCTATGTTCCACACTTTTTTTACTTGCGCGGTTACCAAATAGCCATTTCTATATTCTTCTTGTAGGTTCATATCCTTATTGCGCTTTAATGATTTGTTTGCGTCCCCATGTGTACACCTTGTCTATGTTGGGGCAGGGGATGTGGTGCTGATGGGCGAGTTCGTGGATGAAGCGGAGTCCGAAGGGGAAATCCTCAGTAAAGTAACGGCTTGTGAAATCGGGTACCCATCCGCTCTGTACTTGTTTCATAGGGGATGGGATTGCAGACAACGATTCTATGCTACGTAGTTTGGCGGTCATAGAAGGGGCATCGGTGGATTCATAGTGATGGAGCAAGGTGTCAATGTGCTGCGTATTGACCTGCAAGGCATCCAACAAGGCAAAAAACTCCTTGTCCATTTCTATCTCCAAGGCAGAGGCTTCGTCCGTCCAATCGTGATAGAAGAGCGGATTGCTTGCATAGGGCGTGCCGTCCCAGTCTTTCCAAAGCGTATAGAGCCGCCCTGTGTGCAAGATTGGATTGCTATTACTCAGCGTAACTTCGTAGAAAGACGAGAGCAGGTCGGTCGGAGTGTCGAACAGATGAGCAATCTCATTACAAAAAGCGGCATTTTCCGCTATATTTTCGGTCGCGATGAGGAGTTGGTCTTTATAGCCTAACAGGCTTGCCTCTTTGCCATAGTTGATGACACGTGAGATGAAAGGAACACGTTGGAAAGCAAACAGAGGTGTGGTGGCAGGCAACAGGTTATGACAAAAGATAAAGAAACCGGAATTGCCTACAATTGCTCCGACTATAGTGTCTTTTCGCAGGTATGGGCGAATGGTTTTGAGAGTCTGCTCAACCAAGAAGGCAGGCAGGCACAACAATATCATATCCGTCTGAGGAACAATGTCTTGCGGATTGCTGCTGATATGGGCAAGATGTCCGTGGATGTCTTTCCCATTAGGTGCGTGCACAAGAAAAGTATGCTGCCACTGCTCGGGACGTCGGGTGTAGAGAGACACCTCAATGTCCTGTTTGGAGGATAGCACAGCGGCACAGGTGTGCCCTAATCCGCCACCTCCACAGATACATATTCGTTTTATTGTGTGCATACTATTTAGATATTGTTGATGTCGGTTCGCTATCCCTTGCTCATCCCTTGCGTATCCCTTGCTGAATCACCTATTCTTGACACGAGGTTTATCCGAGATTTATTCGCGAGTTATTCGCGGGTCTCTCGCAGGGCGTTGAGCAGTCGGTCGTTGTCCTCGGTGTTGCGGACTGCCAAGCGGATGTAGTTGCCGTGGCACTTGGCGGAGCAGTCCTTGATGAGGATATTGTGCTGTTTGAGCAGTCGGACAGCCAACTCGCGGGGCGTATGGGGCGGCAGTACCTCGCAGAGCACATAGTTGGCTTCGGAAGGCAGTATGCGCAGGTAGGGAATGGTCTGCAACTGCCCGACAAAGCGTGTGCGCTCGGTGCGGAAATTGTCCATCGCCTGTTGGTAGGCACGTTCGTATTTACCGAGGATTTGGAGAAAAAACTCGGCAAAAGAGTTGATGTTCCATATCGGCGTGGTGTGGCGGATATGGGTCATCAGCGACTGATTGGAGGTCGCCAACACGCCGAGACGCAGTCCGGGAACGCCGTACGACTTGGAGATGCTCTTGATAACTACCAGGTGGTCAAAGCGTTCCAAGAGGTCGTCGCGGAGGAACGTAGGGTGCTCGGTGGAGAAATCGATGAAACTCTCGTCTAAGATGAGTATGATGTCGCGCTGTTGGCACCATTCCGCCAAGCGGAGACAGTCGGCGTAAGGGATATAGTTGCCCGAAGGGTTGTCGGGGTTGATGAGCACCAGCGACCAGATGTTCTTGTCGGCGAAATAGGTCATCAGGTCGTCTGCTGTGTAGGAGAAATCAGGCGCAGCGGTTTGATATACAACCACTTGCTCGGGCATCAGCCGGTTGGGGTATTCCTCGAAAGTGGGGCGGATAACGCCTACTTTGCCAAGTATTTGCTCGGAGAGGACTTTGATTAACTCTGCGGCTCCGTTGCCGACGGTGATGTAGTCTTGTTTTACACCGAAATCCTTGGCTACCAACAGGTTATTTACACGTTGCCCTGACGGGTACTCGGTGAGCAGGCGTGTGAAATTGGCAGATAGTTCGTCCTGCAACCGCTGGTTGGGGAAATAGGGATTGACGAGGTAGCAGAAGTCCAAGATGTGCGGGTAACGCCAATAGCCGCCGTAGCGGGAGCAGAGAAGGTCGTATTGGTGGTTGGTGAAGATGGACTCGGCGATGTCAAGGTCTTGAATATCATCGATTTCGTACCATTGTTCGCCGCTGAGCGGCAGAGCGCGCATACCCGAATTGTCCAGCATATTGATGACACGCAATACCTGTTCGTAGTACTCGTTTCGTCCCAAAGCCGTACAATACGCCTCCAAAAACGGTACGTACATATTGGCAGAGAACTCGCGGGAAAACTTATAGACATTGACGGTTTTGTAGTATTGCGGTATCTCCTCGTAGCGGAATTGCGAGTTGGGGATAAAACGCAAGATACGATTTCCCTCGTCGATAGTAACCACCGTGCCGTCCATCCAACTCTCGAACTTATCCACCAAAGCGAGGTTGGGATAGGGGTGATTGAGGAGTTTGTTGATGACGGCATCCTCCATGATGATGTCGGACTCGAAGAGGAGCGTGTCCTCCGCGCAGAGGTAGTCCTTCGCCATATAGAGGGAGTAGATGTTGTTGGTCTTGTCGTATATGGTGTTTTCGACGAATTCGATGGGCGTAGCGGTGGGCAGCGTGGCGAGATAGTCGCGCAGTTCCTGCGCCTTGTAGCCGATGACCATCACGATACGCGAGAGGTGCTGTCGGTCCAGTTGGCGCAGCAACCGTGAGATGAGCGTTTCGCCGCCGACCTCAATCATACATTTGGTATTGCCCTTGGTGAGTTCGCCAAGGCGCTTGCCCATTCCTGCCGCTAAAATGATTGCTTGCATAAGTTGGTGTAGTCTATTGGTGTTTCTAATTGGTCACACAGTGTGTGGCGAATTAGATTTCAATGTTTCTGCCCTTTCTCAAAAGTGGTTCCTATTTCCCAACGTCCACCTTTATTAGGACCTTTGTGGCAAATGGTGCCAGCTGTTTTTAACTTAGACAGATGTCTTTCTATGGTACGGGCAGTTACACCCAATGCATCTGCCATGTCCTTTGCTGAAACATCGGGATTGGTTTGTATGAAACGGAGTATTTTCTCCGACATATTTGTTACTTCTTCCGACATTTTCTCCGACATACTTGCTGTTTCTCCCGACATTTTCTCCGACATCGGGCTGTCTTCCTCCGACAAATTGGGTGTTTCTGTCGGAGAACTTACTCCATATTCAGAAAGCAAATCTAATGTTTCTTGAGCAATCGGGAAGGTGATGCGTGTGAACACTTCCGTAAAATGGAAACTGCCTTTTCCATACGTCTGCAAAATACGCGGAACGCCTGAACCCAATGATTCCACTAACTCTACATCGCGGTAAATACGCATCAGTTCTTTGTTCCGCGGAATGGATACTCCACTGAAAAACTCCTCTTGTGTCATACCTTCTGGCAGGCTGCCCATAGATGTAATTTCCAAGCGGTCGGGGAATATCTCGAACTTTGGGGGAACCTCAAAGGAATAATCATTGTGCACAATGGCATTGATAACCGCCTCACGCACTGCCACCTTGTCCCATAATGATGTCTCTTTGCGCTCTACCGGCGTGATTCGTGCAGCAGTGAGGTTCTCAATATCCAATTTTTGCAAAATGCTTTTGGTTGCTTTGATGAGGGAGCAATAACCATACTCGTTGTTTTCAATCAGGTCGCACCTATCGAGACTCGCATACTTTGCCACTTTCATGGAGTTGCCATTTTCATCTGCCAACAAATATGCTACGTAATTGTACCTGCCATCTTCGGTTTGTAACTCCAATGTGCGTCGGAAATTGTCGTTCAGTCGTTTGCCGTGTTCTTCATAATAGATACGCAATTGCTCGAAAGTCAAGTCTTGCCGCGAGGCTAACATCTTGCCCAACGTATGGCGTGTGCGTGTGGCAAAGAGTCTGTCGATTTGCGGCTGTGGCATAGGCTCTGCAGCAGTGCCTACTCTGATAAATACCCCCTTAGAGGTCAGCCCGTATTTGGTCTTGTAATAAGGTTTTTCCAATCCGCCTGCTACAAGCAGTTTCACCACGTTCTTGCCCTCTATATGTTCCACAGAAATGTCAAAAAGCCCCATTGCGGAAGGTTGGATATTGTTTTTAATGCGGTCTTTCAGGCGTAGCATACAATCGTCGGAATTTTCTATTCCAACTACATTTCCCGCATCTTCTATCCCTATGTAGATGGTGCCACCGGTGGCATTGAGAAAGGCAATGACTTCTCTTTCTATGTCCACATCGGGGGTGAGTTCGCGCTTTAGTTCTATTCTGTCAGTCTCTTGCATTATAGGTCTTCTTTGTAGGTGATTTTGCGGTTGCCGGCTTCGCCTTGCACAATATAAACGGTTGTGCAGGGAAGGTATGTGCGGACGATGCCGCAGTCGTCGGTGGCTTGCAGATGCGGGTCTTGCAGGGCTTGGCGGTAGGCTGCGGCTATGGTTTCCAAACGAAAGGCTTGTGGCGTTTGGGCGCACATCAGCGTAGCCCGCGGGGGAATGTTTTGTACTATCTTGCCCGTGGCAGTCTCCAAAACTGAATACATCGTATCCGTGGCGGGAATGGCTACCGTAACTGCCTCGTGGGTCTCCAATGCCCGACAGACATCCGCAATGATACGTGTGCTCACAAACGGACGTGCTGCATCGTGGAGCAAGATATTTGTTATAGGATAGTTATAGGATGGTTGTAGGATAGGCGTTTTTGTTCTTTGTTCTTTGTTCTTTGTCCGTCGTTCTATCTCCCGAATGGCATTGACGCTTGATTTCCAACGCTCCTTGCCGCCAGCGATGACAAACGCCACTTTCTGCCAACCGTTGCGGAGCAGCATTTCTTCCGCGCAAGCAATATAGTCGGGATGCATGACAATACCTATTTCGTCAATGCACGCTGCCTGCTCAAACGCCTCAACCGAGTGTTCCAATATGCTCCGTCCGTCAGCCAGCGGCAGCAACTGCTTGGGCATCCCGCCGCCTATGCGGCTGCCAATCCCCCCTGCTAATATGATAGCGATGTTGGTCATCTATTGTGCAACTAATTATAAATCAATTTATTATATTGCTTTCTGAAATTATATAGTACAACTATTTGGCAAAAACTGCAAAAAATCATCATTTTGAGACCTCGAATTGCACCACCCCGAAACACTGCGCAAAGGTACAACAAAAAAGCCATATATGAAAAGTTGTCCGCGTTTTTTGTCGGAAAAGTTCCTGCCTTTCATCGGCGTGTCGCGGGTTGAAAATACATACCTTTGCGCAGAAATGCGCAAAAAGTTATGGAGCAGTTTGAAAAGATAAAGCAAGAAGCGATTGCCCACGGGTTATGCGAGCAATGGCAAAGCGAATGGGGAGACCCAGATTTGAAACAGATGTGCAGGTTCTTCCATAGAGGGCAGGACTTTTGTATCAAAGAGGATTTTCCGAGTGTCGAAACGATACGTGAGTATCAAGGGCAGGTGGAGCAATACGGCATATATACGGGCGGTGGTATTTCGGAAAGCCAACCGTATGTGGTTGCATTAGGAGACGCGGATATTCAAGTAGAGGTGCGAGATGTTACCGACCTGACCGTGCGGCACAATGCTACGGTACATCTATCCCTCTATGGCAGGTGTATGTGCTACGTGTCGGCACACAACGACTGCCACGTGATAGTCGAACACAAAGACCCCGACAGCCGTCTGTATATGTCTTATTGGGGCGGCGAGATAGTCGGTAAAGAGCAATTCAATAAAATTCACATTAAATAGAATACTATGGCAAGCGGATTTAATATAGGTATAGGAACGGACTTATCCGATTTTCAAAAGGGTATATCCATTGTCAATAAACAACTCAAAACGGTAGCAGGGCAAAAGGCTATCGTCAATGTTGATTTCAAGGTTCCCCAGCAGGGAGAATTCGGCAAGGCTATAAGGAAAGAACTGACGGCGGCGCAAGGCGAGATGAAAAGTGCCTTGGAGGGAATATCGAATGTTCTGTACGAAAACAAGGGGCAGATTTTTGACATTCAGAACCTCAAACAAGCCAAAACTGCTTTGTCCTATCTTTCCAAGGAGTTGAAGAAAGCAAAAAGCGAGGGGAACAACCTAAAAATAAACTCTCTGTCAAACGATATAGCGTCTATCAACGAGTATATCGAAGCAGTCGGCAGGCTCTCAAATGCTCTCGCGCGTGCCGGATTGGCAAGTACTCCGACCAACCAAGCGCAGATGAAGTCCGACCGTGCCGAAATAGATGCGCAAATAAAGTCGTTGGAGAAACGCCGAGAGTTGTTGCAAGGCAACACTGATATTTCCGAAACCGCACGGCTGCAAGAGGAGATAAAACTGCAACAGCAACTTGTCGGGTTGTTGCAGAAGAAAAGCGAAACATATAAAAACGGCAGCAGGTCTAACACCAATGCGCTATATGGTGCACAACAGGAATTGGAAACATTGCGTGTCAGACGGCAGCAGATAACCGCATCGGAGAGATTGGCTGATATACAGGAACGCATCAACCAACTCGACAAAAAGCGCGCAAGTGCCTCCTCCTACGACAAGAAAATAACACAACTGCGCGAAGAACGTTCCGCCGTCGGGCAATTGATAACTGCGTGGGAACGGTATGCCGCTATCGCCCGCAAGGCAGGCAGCGCAACAGGAGAACAAACAGCAAACGCGAAGATTGCCGAATTGCGCAAGCAACATGTTGTGTTGAAAAACCTCGAAGAAGAGGAACGTGCCCGCATACGTGCCACCAACCAAAACAACTCTCTACTGAATGACCAAGGCAGGCTATTCGGCAAACTGAAAACGCTTGCCGCCAACTACCTCAGTATCTTTGCTGTGGTGGATTTCGGTCGGAAGATTGTTGAAACAACGGGCTATTTCGAGCAACAACAGGTAGCGTTGCAGGGTATTCTCGGTTCCGCGGCTGCCGCTCAAAAGGCTCTCAACGAACTGAAAGGTATGACTATTGAGTCGCCTTTTGAGTTGAAAGACCTCGTTGCGTACACCAAACAACTATCGGCGTATGGCATAGAGCAGGATAAGTTGCTTTCAACGACAAAGCAGTTGGCAGACCTCTCTACAGGTCTCGGCGTGGATATGAGCCGCCTTATCCTTGCCTACGGGCAGGTCAAGTCTGCGTCCGTGTTGCGTGGTCAAGAATTGCGCCAATTTACAGAAGCGGGTATTCCTATGGTAGAGAAACTTGCAGAGAAATTTACCGACCTCAATGGCAAACTTGTAACCACGGGAGAGGTGTTTGACCTTATCTCCGAGCGCAAGGTGTCGTTTGAAATGGTTGCACAAGTCCTGTCAGATATGACGAGCGAGGGCGGCAAGTTCTACAAAATGCAGGAGAACATCACCGACACGCTCTATGGTCAGGTGCAGAAACTGAAAGACACATGGACTATCGCTCTCAATGATTTGGGTTCGGGTATCGGACGACCGCTGCGTGGCTTTGTGGAGTTGTTGCAGGGGCTTGTGAAGAATATCCGTGCCGTGATGTATTCCATTACGGGTATAGCGTTGGCAAATGCTTTCAAACTATTCAGAAAGGAGATTGCCATAATAAAGAGCGACATCGCACAATGGAGTCGTGCAATGGCGACATTCCGAGTACAAGTGAACGCCGCCGATAGCGGAGCAAGAAAATTAAGGATTACATTGTCGGGCATAGGCAAGGTTCTCAAAAGCAACCTCATCATTGCAGGATTGTCAGCCATAACAGGTGCCATTATCAATGCCAGAGCCAAAGCGAAAGAGTTTAGCAACTCCATGAAAGAGATTGAAACCTCTTTTGCCAAAGACACTGCCAAATACATACAGGGCTTCGACTCGCTGATAGGCAAACTATCCACAATGGTAGAGGGCACGAAGGAATACAATGCCGCTCTTGATACACTCAAATCCAACTACGGAGAGTTTGTCAATCCCGCGCTTATCAACCACCTCATAGCGGAACGCAAACAACTTGACGACACGGCAGAGGGTTGGGGAGTACTGCACGACTCTATTGTGGCAGCCATACAGGCGAAGAAAGACTATGAAATGCACGAGGCTTTGAAAGAGCAGGTAGGTAGCGGTGCCGCCGAGAGATTTACGGACGGAGGAGTGTTCAGCGGCTTGCGAAAGTCATTAGGAGAGATTGCTTCAAAGTCGCAAGTCCTATCTTCGTCTTATCGCAGAGAGGATAAAGAAAAAGGGGAAGAGTATTGGAATATATACACAGAATTGAGCGCAGGAGATGCTGCAAAAAATGCTCAATCGGCTCTATCCTTTGCCGTAAATTCATTCTTTGCAAATGATTTTATTAACAAAGAGGAATTGCAGACGGAAATAGAGCGTTCTTTTGATAGAAGCGGTATTTCAAGAAGTGTGACAAAATTCGTTGTTGATAACATTGATACGATTTGGAAAAGCCTATCCGGCACCGACGAGTTTAAGAGGTACCAAAAAGAGCACGACATCAACGAAAACACCCCCGAAAAAGTCATAGAAAGGCGTTTTGCACAAGCGCAGAGGACGACAGCAGGTCGCCAAGAGGAACGCTGGGTGGACGGTATGTCAAATGCCAATTACAACCCCGCCAAACTCGCGCAGGCAGAGGACTATGATTTTGCGCTTGCCGTGCGTGATTTGATTGGCGGTATCAGCCAAACGATAGCCGAAAAAAAAGAGCGCGGACGAAAGCGACAAATTGTTTGTTGATGGTGAAGATGGCATTAGCAACTATGAAAAAGCCCTTACGGCGTTCAATGCACAGGTCGAGGGACTTTCCGTGAACTCATTTGAAGCGGCGGGCAAGACAAAGGAGATTGCAAACGCCCTGCAAGACCTTGCAAATACCATAACCAATGGCGAGATACGCAGTCAGATTGAGCAAATCACGGGCAAGTTCACGCAATTGGCAGGCGTGAAGACGGGGCGTGCCGCGTCAATCAGTACCGCCATTGAAAGAGACTTTTTAGGTAGCGGCGTATTGTCCCACGAGACGAAAGACATATACAAAAAGTACGTCCCCACAGATGCGACCATTGATGAGATACGCAACGGCATTAAGGCGGAATACGACAGGCTTGATAACGAGATAAAGTCCTATGGAGACAAACAGGACTTTTCGACTACACGCGGTTTGGCTTTGAGTTATTATCTAATGCCATTTGTGTCGGATGACATGAAATAGGCAGTGAGCCGTTGTTGAGTGCGTAAGGAGGATTATTGCTTCATAGGCGTTGATGTATTTGTATGTTCTGTAAAATCACGCTGCAAAGATATAATAAATTTTGCAAAGCCGCAAAATTATTTGCAATTTACGAATGTACGATGTACGATTTATCGCGGGATTTTATTTGCATCCTCACGGCAAGGTCGGTGGAATCACATACTAATCACATACTAATCACATACTAACCACATACTAATCACATACACTTAGCCCGAGAAATACACGGGAGGCAATGCACAATGCGCAATTCTCAATGCGTAATGCGTAATGCGCAATGGTGGTGAGGGACGGGTTGGAAAACAAACGGACTGCTATGCCGTACAGGGCAACCGCATCAAAATAGTAATAGAACAATGAAAAAATAGTATAATAGTCCTCGAAATAGCATCCAAGTGCTAGCAAAAAGACATAATGAAACATATCTATAGTTCTGCAAAGCCGGTAACGACGCGAGACGATTAGGAGTTCTACTCAGCCCGCAGGGCTTCTTATCTCGCCAAGGCTCGAACGATTATTTCGTTGTCGCTAGGAGCACCCCGTTACGCCCACGGGCTTACGGGGACCCCGCAGGCACTCAGTGCGCAATGCGCACCTGCCTTACGCTTCACGTACCCACAAACACAGTAAATCCATTCAGTTTGTACCAAACTGCCCGCGGACGAGGGCGTCCGCGTCCCCAGAATAATACACTATTTTGATGCGGTTGACATGAATTATGTCCAATGAGACTTGCATAGATTGGATAAAAAGACTACCTTTGTAGTCTGAACGGGGTTTTAGGGGTTAGGGGGTAGAGGTTAGGGAATAGGGGGTAGAGATTAGGGGTTGAGGAGTAGAGAATAGAGGGTAGAGAGTGGAAATGTTGAGCATCATTGTTTATTATAAATGTTATAGACATTTTTGAGTATTGTATTTGAGTAATAGATAGAATCAGTTGTGGCGGGTATAATAGAATCATTAGTGGCAGTGGACCAACAATGGCTGGTGGCTATTAACGGGTGGCATGCGCCGTGGGCGGATACGCTGATGTGGTATATCTCAAAGAGTACCACATGGCTGCCACTGTATGCCGTGCTGGTGGGGCTGATAGTGTGGCGGTATGGCGTGCAGGCGTACAGGGGGAACAAACAGATACGGGAAAGCGGGAATATACAGCAACTATGCGGTGCCAATGAGCGGACAGCAAATAGCATGATAGGTTGGGACGACAAAAAGAACCGTACGTGGTGCGTGGTGAACTGCCTGCTGATATTCGTGGCATTTGCCGTGGCTGTGGGCGGAGCGGACTATATATCGTCGGGCATCATCAAGCACGCAGTGTGCCGTCCCCGCCCCACGCATGAGCCTGCGTTGGAGGGCATGCTGCATATCGTGCGCGGATACACAGGCGGAATGTATGGTTTTGTCAGCAGTCACGCTGCGAACACGATGGCGTGTGCGTTGCTGTTTTCGTTGATATGGAGAAACAAAACAGCCACCTGCGGCTTGATGCTTTGGGTGGCGGCTAATTGCTATAGCAGAATGTACCTCGGGGTGCACTACCCGCTGGACATAGCGGGCGGACTTATAGTAGGTAGCCTGGTGGCGGTGGCGGTGTACCTGCTGCTCCGACGGGCGGAGGACAAGTGTCGCAGGGCAATGGCGCGAAACGGTTGACAGGCGGTTGGGGATAGCGCGGGTCCGGTTTGGAACGGCAGTTGAGGAACAACCGGTATTGCTCGGGCGTGAGTACGCCGCGCAGCGCTTCGGACAGCGAGTCGCGGTACTGGCACATCTCTTGAGGTGTAGGATGAGGACGGCGCATTTGCGCAAAGCGGAGATGCACCTTGTATATGGTATCGCGTGCAAGACTATCGGTAATATCCAAGTCGCGCACCAACATCTCGGTCTGCTTGCGTGCCACCTCTTCGGACGTGCGGAGGATACGCTGCTGGGCAAACGCCATATACGCGCCTGCGAGCAGAAGGGTGAATATGAGTAAATTGCGACCCATAGTGACTGTATATATACAAAAACTATGCCAAAGAAACGGCTAAGATATCAACCTGAGTGGGAGATAGCCAAGCGGCTTTACTTCTCAGACAGCGGCGAGCGGCGGTCTTCGAGACCTGCCGTGCGTGTGGCGCTGGGGGGTATCGTCATCGGTGTGATGGTGATGATTGTCACCATCTGTGTGGTCGTCGGCTTCAAGCAAGAGGTGACGCAGAAGGTGGCGGGTTTCGGCAGTCACATACAGGTGGTGAATTTCGATAACAACTCCACCTACGAGTTGCAGCCTATCCGCGTGTCGGACACGCTGATGACACGGCTGCGGGAGATACCGCATGTGCAGAGCGTATCGACGTTTGCGTCCAAGCCCGGCATCATCAAGACGGACAGCGCGTTTCAGGGGATAGTATTCAAAGGCACTGACTACTGGTCGTATTTCGAGCAGAACATTGTGGCGGGAGAGTTGCCCAAGGAGAAGAATGATGTGCTGATTTCCAAAGAGTTGGGTGACTTGTTGGGATTGGATGTAGAGGATAATTTCCTGTGCTACTTTGTGGAAGAGAAGTTGCGTGTGAGGCGGCTGCATATCACGGGCATTTACAACACATGCATGAGCGAGATGGACAGGCTGTTTATCCTCGGCGACATCGCTGTGGTGCGGCAACTGAACCATTGGCAGCCCGACCAGGCATCGGGCATAGAGATACTGGTGGACAACCTGAAGTATCTGGACGAAGTGGCTGACCGTGTGTATTTCGCGACCGCCAACCGGTTGGACGCCGAGGGCAATGCCTACTACACGCAGACGCTGCAGCAACTGAACCCGCAGATATTCGCATGGCTTGACTTGCTGAACATGAACGTGGTGATTATCATTCTGCTGATGTTGTGCGTGTCGGGATTCAGTATGGTTACGGGGTTGATAATCCTGATATTGGACAGCGTACAACTGATAGGCGTGCTGAAGGCGCTCGGTGCCAGCGACCGGTTTGTGCGAAAGATATTCATCCATGAGGCCACGCTGCTGATTGGCAAGGGCATGGTATGGGGGAATGTGCTCGGGCTGGGGCTGTGCGCTATCCAGTACTTCACGCACCTCATCCCGCTGGAGGCGGCTACGTACTACGTGAGTTATGTGCCGATAGCCTTTCCGTGGGGCTGGTGGGCACTGCTGAAT